>CANFWV010000019.1 GCA_947450695.1 Comamonadaceae bacterium | reverse complement strand
TTGAATCATTAGAAAGTTTTTTGCTTGGCTCACAAAGTGGTGAAAAATCCAAGCTATAATTCGATCTGAAACGCGGGAGTAGCTCAGTTGGTAGAGCGCAACCTTGCCAAGGTTGAGGTCGAGAGTTCGAGACTCTTCTCCCGCTCCAAGTTGAAAAGGACAGCACTTTCAGTGCTGTCCTTTTTTTTCGCCTGAGCCATCTACCTTGCTTTGAAATTGATTTGGGGGAATGCCACACAAGCAAAAAATCATTAGACAGTGCGGATGAATCTCACTACTCTCTCCAGTTGGACTCGACTGCTAAGTCCGCCAAGATTGACTGATGTACGAAGAGTCATTAAATACAACTAAATTGAAGCTGATTGTTCGGTAAAAATACCCGAACCCGACTTTAGAAAGCAATTGATGAGCACGCCTGACATGATGACGCTGAAAAATCGCAGCCAGCAAACCATGGTCCACAACATGACCCTGTTATCTCACCACGAACTCGATGGGTTCGGTGGAATGGGAGAGGGCATTGCCATGCAACAAGCCGATGACGGCCGGCGAATTCTGTGGATGGCACATGAGTCCGCGCCTAAAAACTTCACCGGCGTCGATGTCACCGACCCGAAAAATCCCCGTGTTGTGGTGCAGACCGAACTCCCGCACATGAAGGTCCGTTCGAATTCTTTGGATGTCGTTGGCAACTTGATGGTTGTTGCCAAGCAGACTCAAGACGTGAACATGAAGCCAGCTGGCTTTGATATTTACGACATATCTATACCTGAGCAACCCAAGTTCATTTCACATTTTGACTGCTCCGGCCCTTACTCTCGTGGTGTGCATGCGGTTTGGTTTGTCGATGGGAAGACTGTGCACATTTCTTCAGGCGCACATGACTTTCAGCCGCACAATCCGAAAGACGACCAAATCTACCGAATTGTGGATATTTCCAATCCAAGCAAACCGGTCGAAACCGGGCGCTGGTGGTACCCAGGCACTCGCGTTGGCGACGCTGCTCCGCAGCCGCCGCGACTTCCTGCGCAATTTGATACCGGCTTTCGCGCGCACAACACCAATGTGTTTCCCCAGCAGCCAGACCGAGCTTACGTGGGCTACATCGATGGTGGTGCGATTGTTCTAGATATTTCGAATCTCTCGGATATCAAGATGGTGTCGCATTGGAATCACTCGCCACCTTTCAACGGATTCACGCACACGGTGCTGCCATTGTTTGATCGCGGGCTGTGGGTTGTCAGTGACGAGTGCGTGCAAGACGACGGCAAAGACTGGCCGAAGTTGGTGTGGATGGTGGACGCTCGCTCAGATGCGAACCCAGTGCCGATATCAACATTCCCGGCGCCACCATACGATGCATTCGCTAAGCGCGGCGGACGCTTCGGTGCGCACAACCTGCATGAGAATTTGCCGCTTCCTGTGTCCTTCAAATCGGATACCTTGATCATCGGGACTTTTTTTAATGCTGGTGTTCGTGTCTATGACACGACTAACCCTTACCAAGTCGAAGAGGTCGCTTATTTCGTCCCCGGCACACCACGACTGGCTCCGGCTGGGGCCGTTCAGCTCAACGATGTGTTCGTCGATGACCGTCGGTTGGTCTACACGATTGACCGTTTTGGCGGCGGACTCTACATTCTTGAAATGAACATCTGAGTACCGAAAGTCAGCCCATGAAGCGGGATCCCTTAGCCGGCAAAATTCCGGTCACACTCATCACGGGTTTCTTGGGTAGCGGCAAGACCACCCTGATCAGTCGTTTGCTACGGCACCCTGAGATGGACCGTGTTGCCGTGGTCATCAACGAGATCGGCGAGGTCGGGATCGACAACGATCTTGTCAAAATGTCGTCCGAAAATGTCAGTTTACTGGCCAATGGTTGTTTGTGTTGCTCGGTGCGGACCGACTTACAGGAAACATTGCGTGCGCTTTTTGGAGAGCGACGCGCGGGTCAAATTCCTGACTTTGATCGGGTCATGATTGAAACCACTGGGCTAGCGGACCCAGCCCCTGTGATTCAAACCTTGGCGAGTGACAGCATGCTTGGCGCGCACTACCGGCTCGATGGCGTAGTGACCTTGGTGGATGCGGTCAATGGATTGACTCAATTGGAAGAGAACCCCGAGCCTGAACATCAGATTGCATTGGCGGATCGAATCTTCATCACCAAAGGCGATTTGGCTTGCGATGCGGACATTTTTGATTTAACGCTCGCCATCAGCACGATCAACCCGCGCGCAGAGATTAGGCCCTGCAGCATGGGCGATTTACACCCCCACGATTTGATTGGTATTGGGCTGACGAGCGCACGCGCGGGTGACGACACTCTCCACTTTCTGGGCGAGCTCAAGCCTAAAGATGACATCAAACAACCTGGAGAGTCATACCTTGGCGACCGGCTTCCCGCGCGGCATGATCCGGCTGTCAAAACCTTGTCCCTGCGTTTTGATCAACCCTTCACTTGGGCATCTTTTTCTGCTGCTATGGAACTGGCCATTTCCCTGCGCGGCAAAGATTTATTGCGAGTCAAGGGCATCGTTAACGTTGAAGGCAACCCGGTTGTCGTTCAAGGGGTGGGCCATGTTTTTCATCCGCCCCTGCCGCTGGATCGCTGGCCCAGCGGAGACACCGGTTCGCGCTTGGTTTTCATTACGCGAAATATAGAAGCCTCTGCCATGCGTGCTTTGTTCAGTGCAGTGGAGTTGATGCAAGGTTAAGACGCATCGTGTCCGCACGACCCCCGATTAGGGGCTGCAAAAGAGGCATAATTCCCGGCAGCCCCGGTGGTGAAATCGGTAAACACAAGAGACTTAAAATCTCTCGATCGAAAGGTCTTACCAGTTCAAGTCTGGTCCGGGGCACCATCTTCACCCACCACACTCTTTACAGTTGGAAGGGTCTATATCACACAGTCAGGCGACCCTTAAGCAATCAAGATCTCTCAACTTTGTTGGTCGCACAGTTGTCGATTAATTGTCATAACTCTTTGGCCACACAGATTTTTCTGGGTTTCGCTGAGCGTCCTCCCTCTCTTTGCGGACCTGTTCACGGGTGAGGCTCGGTTCTGCTGATTTTGGGGGATGCTGATCGAGTGGCCAACCGTCCAAATCTGTAGCTTGTATCTCACCGCTCCGTTCGGCATCCTCTAACTCTTTGCGGACTTGTTCACGTGTGAGGTTGGGCCCCTTTGTCATAGGCGGATGCTGGTTTAGAGGCCACCCATCCAAATCTGTAGCTTTGATCTCTCCATTCCGTTCTGCTTCGTTCAACTCTTGGAGCACTTCTGCACGGGTCTTCGGCATACCGGGGTCGGCCGCTAAGGCGTTACTGGTCGCCAGAGACGCCACCGACAGCATGATGACCGAACCGAGAGTCGATAAATTTGCGTATTTCATGATGAACACCTTTCATATTGACCGCATCCAATGCGAGCGGTAAATTTCACTCTCCTCGGTGGTTTGGGATCGTTCTGTCGGAAATCGAGATACTCTTTTGTAGGTGTTCGTCATCCTTGTTGCCCGACATAATGGATTTTTCCCGTCATCAGTCGCTTCAAAATCAAACGGTGGCGGTGATTTCCGCACTTTTTTGTTCGACAATGCGATCAATTGCATGGCCCTTTATGGGTTGTCAAATTCTTCACCCAATATCAATCCTCAGGCTCAGGCCGTTTGCATTTGAATGCCCAAGCTCGTGTGATGGCGGCAAGATGGGGCTACAAATAGGTAAGATCAGATTTATGCCTCGTTACAACCCTCCCTTTGAAATTCATGTGCACGGCGAAGTCCCGTTGCGGGCCGAAGTCGACTTTGAGCAGCTGCAAGAGGCGCTTAAACCGCTTTGGAAATATGCAGGCGCCAAGTCTTTGGTGGATGGCGCAGCCAGTTCGTACGAAGAAGAGCCCGGCATTCGCCTTGATGCCAAAGCGCATTTGTTGCAGATGTGCTGGACAGTTTCAGGTGATGAGGACTTTCGTCAAGCGCTTGACGAAATGTGCATGGCCTTGAATGATCTCGCTGAAAGTGGCGCCCCCATCGAAGTCACGTTTTACGACGCCGACTTTGATGACGACGATGAAGAAATGGACAACGCTGGTGACGCTCGCGATGACTTTGCGATGTACTTTGTTGGCCCAACGCCTGCGGCCATCATGCAGGTACAACGCGATTTGTTGGTGCAAGACACGATCAGCTTGATGGAGCGGCACTTTGACGCTTCGGAGTTGGGCGAAGTGGTTGCTGCAGTGGATAAGCTCTTTGAAAATCGTTTTAATTCGCTGGTCAATTCGATGCAGTTGGGTAAGCCGCCGAGGGGACAAGGCGGCTCGCAGGGGGGGGCTGGGCATGGTGGTGGACGCAAACCGCGTCACCTGCACTGACATGTCTTCAGTTTTCGGGTGTCAAACCCAAACCAGCCAAATAAACAACCATGACTTCTTGTCCAACTTTGACCAAGTCAAAGGCAGCGTTGTCAAGCATCCAGTTTTGGATTAAGCCATCAATCATGGCATGCAGGCCTAGGGCAGCGGTGGCTCCAGGCAAACGCATTACTTTCGACTGAGCAAATGCAGATGCCCCCAAGCCGTGTTCGATCTGCTCTAAAAAGGAGCTACGAATGCGCAGGTGGCGTAAGCGTATGGCCTGCAGTTCATCGATATATTCAACTTTCTGGGTGGCCACTTCAAAGACACGGCGCGTTTGGGGGTCTGTGGCAATACGCAGTAATGCTTGGCGGATACCGCTTAAAACGTGAGCCAAAGGCGTGGCCTGCTCATCGTGCGCCAAGAATTCCAAAGAGGCTTCTAAAGGCAAGGTGACCCTGTCCACCATGGCATTGAATAGATCTGCTTTGTCCTTGAAATGCCAGTAAACCGCTCCACGCGTGGTTCCGGCCTTTCGGGCAATGTCCTGCAGCGAGGTATGAGACACACCTTTAGCCAGAAACAGTATTTCGGCAGCATCCAGCAGCCGATGGCGTGTGGCGAGTGCTTCTTCCTTAGTACGACGTACCAACTATTGACTTCCTGATGTTCGGGTTATTACTAATCCCTTCAATATACATTCAAGAAGGAATGTAAACTACATTTTCTGTAAAATTTTGCCTCCGCTAGACTTTTAAGTCCTGCGACTGCGTCGTTTTTAATACTCCCGTTTTTTTGTTTATCTGAGGAACCGCATGTCCTTCTCAAGCACATTTTTGCCTGATGTTTCAGTGACCCCTTATGTCCGTCCCTTGTGGGTCGGTGGGTTGTTGGCGGCCGTTTTGTTGGCCGGTTGCGGACAGGGCAACAAAGACGCTGTTGGGGTGGCGCCGCCACTGGCTCAAGTCGGCGTGGTTACAGTCGCTCTCAGTGATGTTGGTCTGATGTCTGAATTGCCTGGTCGCTTAGAAGCATCACGAGTGGCTCAGGTACGGGCACGTGCAGCGGGTATTTTGCAGAAGCGTTTGTTCCGGGAAGGCAGCGATGTGAAGGCGGGCGAGGCCTTGTTCACCATTGACTCAGCCCCTTATGCGGCTGCTTATGCCAGCGCACAAGCCTCATTGTCACGTGCGCAGGCGAATCTTGAGCAGGCCACTTTGCTGGCCCAGCGTTACCAGCCGTTGGTCAAGGCCAATGCGGTCAGTAAGCAGGAATTTGCCAATGCTGAAGCGGCACAGAAGCAGGCAGAGGCCGATGTAGCTGTGGGTAAAGCTGCCGTCCAAACAGCCAAGATCACGCTCGACTATGCCGCAGTAACCTCGCCGATTTCAGGTCGCATCGGCCGCGCGCTGGTGACCGAAGGTGCGTTGGTTGGTCAAGGTGAGTTCACCCAGCTGGCGGTGGTTCAGCAGATCAACCCTATGTACATCAATTTCACCCAATCCGCAGCTGAAGTGATGAAGCTGCGCAAGGCGCTTGAAGCCGGCCAGCTCAAACGTGCCAATGGCGACGAAGCCGTCAAGGTGCGCTTGGTGCTAGAAGACGGCAGTGCATACGCCCAAGCGGGCCGTTTGTTATTCTCCGATTTGTCGGTCGATCAAGCCACCGGTCAGATCACGCTGCGTGCTGAAGTTCCTAACCCTAAGGGCTTGTTGTTGCCGGGTTTGTATGTGCGCGTTCAACTTGAGCAGGCTCAAGCCAGCAACGCCATGTTGTTGCCACAACAGGCGGTGACGCGCACGGCGCAAGGTGATACCGTGATGGTCGTCGCCAGCGATGGCAAGGTGGCACCGCGCAAGATCAAAGTGGGCGACTCCCAAGGCAGTCAGTGGGTGATTTTGGACGGTCTGCAGGCCGGTGAACAAGTGATGGTGGACGGCTTCCAGAAACTGCGCGGCAATGCCCCAGTCAAGCCTGTGGCTTGGAAGGATAGCGCTGATGCTGCAGCGCCGGCACCTGCTAGTGCGGCTTCCGCTCCGGCAAAAGCCGACTCGGCAGGTGTTACATCGGCTTCAGCGCCAGCCTCCTCGGCCAAGAAATAAGGAACGCGCTCAATGGCTAAGTTCTTTATTGATCGACCAATTTTTGCATGGGTCATCGCTATTTTCATCATCGTGATGGGCAGCGTGGCAGTGTTGAAGCTTCCAATTGCGCAGTACCCACCTGTGGCGCCGCCGGCTATTGTGATTTCCGCCACCTACCCAGGTGCCTCGGCGCGCACGCTGGAAGAAAGCGTCATTGGCGTGATCGAACAGGAAATGAATGGATCGCCGGGTCTGATCTACATGGAATCAGTGACTCAGGCCGATGGCACGGGTCAAATTACCCTGAGCTTTGAAACTGGCACCAATGCCGATTTAGCGCAGGTCGACGTTCAAAACCGTTTGTCACGGGCTACGCCGCGTTTGCCTGCTGCGGTGACGCAGCAGGGCGTGAAGGTTGACAAATCACGCTCAAATTTTTTGCTTTTCGCCATCCTTTCGTCTGACGACCCTGCTGTGACGCCGGTTGTTCTCGGCGACTACGCTTCACGCTCCGTGTTGCCGGAAATTCAGCGTATCCCAGGTGTGGGGCAGGCGCAGTTGTTCGGAACCGAGCAAGCCATGCGAATCTGGGTCAACCCTTCTAAGCTGGTAGGTTTGAATTTGTCGATGAACGACATCAATACGGCCATTCGCGCACAAAACGCCCAAGTGCTGGCAGGCTCCATTGGTGCGCTCCCCAACATCAAAGGGCAAGAAATTACCGCCACGGTGGTTGTTGATGGCCAGTTGAAGACGCCTAAAGAGTTCGGCAACATCGTGCTGCGTGCCAATCCGGACGGATCAACCGTCCGTTTGAGTGACGTTGCTCGGATTGAACTGGATGCGCAAACTTACGCTACAACAGCTCGACTGAACGGCCGACCCGCCACAGGCGTTGGCGTGCAGCTCTCGCCTACCGGCAATGCGTTGGGTACGGCCGACGCGGTGCGTAAGCGTATGGGCGAATTGGCACCCTATTTCCCGCAAGGCGTGAAATGGGAAATTCCTTACGACAGCTCACGTTTCATCAGGATCTCGATCTCGCAGGTGGTTGAAACACTGCTGGAAGCGGTGGCGCTCGTGTTCTTGGTGATGTTTCTGTTTCTACAAAATTGGCGCTACACCGTCATTCCGACGCTGGTCGTACCCATTGCCCTGTTGGGAACCTTTGGCACGCTGCTGGCGTTGGGCTTTTCGATCAATGTGCTGACCATGTTTGGCATGGTGCTGGTGATCGGTATCGTCGTCGATGATGCGATCGTCGTGGTTGAAAACGTCGAACGAATCATGAGCGAGGAAGGGCTGTCGCCGCGCGAGGCGACTCGCAAAGCCATGCGCCAGATTTCCGGCGCCATCATTGGCGTGACGGTGGTGCTGATTTCGGTGTTTGTGCCGCTGGCCTTTTTCGCAGGTTCGACGGGTAATATTTACCGCCAGTTTTCTGCGGTCATGGTTGCTTCGATTGGCTTTTCAGCCTTCTTAGCGCTGTCATTGACGCCCGCACTTTGCGCCACCTTGTTGAAACCGGTGCAAGCCGGACACCACGTCGAGAAAAAGGGTTTATTCGGTTGGTTCAACCGTGGTTTTGCCCGCACCACCAAGGCCTATGAAAGCACCATCACTGTCATGCTGCGACGGGCTGCCCGCTACCTCGTGATTTATGCCGCGATTGTGGGTGTTGTGGCGCTGGTCTATACACGCTTGCCGTCGTCGTTTCTGCCGGCAGAAGACCAAGGCACGATGCTGGTCAATATTCAGTTGCCTGCTGGTGCAACCCAGGAGCGCACGCTGGCTGTTGTTGGCGAGGTCGAAAGCTACATGTTGAAACAGCCTGAAGTCGAAAGCATCGTCGGAATTGTGGGCTTCAGTTTTGCAGGTCGTGGGCAAAACGCCGGATTGGCTTTCGTGACGCTGAAAGATTGGAGCCTAAGGGGTGGTGAGAACCAGTCCGTAGAGGCTTTGGTTGGCCGCGCGACGGGCGCGTTATCTGGGATTCGCGATGCGTTCATTTTTGCGCTCAGTCCACCGCCGATTCCCGAACTGGGTAATGCATCGGGCTTCACCTTCCGATTGCAAGACCGCGGTGGTGCGGGTCATGAGGCTTTGCTGGGTGCCCGCGATAAAATGCTCGGGCTCGCCAGTCAGAGCAAGATCTTGACCCAAGTCCGCCCGGAAGGTCTAGAAGATGCTCCGCAGCTTCAAATCGAAATTGACCGTGACAAGGCCAATGCCATCGGGGTCCCGTTTGACGCCATCAATGCCACGCTGACGACCGCATTGGGTTCGAGCTATGTCAATGACTTTACCAACCGGGGCCGATTGCAGCGTGTGGTCGTGCAGGGCGATGCACCAGCACGTATGCAGCCGGCTGACCTGATGCAGTTGCATGCGACCAATAGTATGGGCAAGCAGGTGCCGTTTTCCGCCTTTGCCAGCACGCGTTGGGTGAAGGGTCAAGAGCAGACAGTGCGTTACAACGGCTACCCAGCGATGAAAATTTCTGGTGCGCCGGCTGCCGGTTACAGCACCGGTGCGGCGTTGGCCGAAATGGAGAACTTGGCTAAGCAACTGCCACAAGGTTTCGCTTATGAATGGACGGGTCAGTCTCGCGAGGAGAAACTGGCAGGTGCTCAAGCGATGATTCTTTATGGTTTTGCGATTCTGGCGGTTTTCCTGTGCTTAGCGGCCCTGTATGAAAGTTGGTCCATTCCTTTGGCCGTTGTACTTGTGGTGCCACTGGGTGTGCTGGGCGTGTTGTTGGCTACTTTGTTCAGAGGTTATGCCAATGACGTTTACTTTCAGGTCGGATTGATCACCATCATTGGGCTGTCGGCTAAAAATGCCATTTTGATCATCGAGTTCGCCAAGGACTTGCAGGCGGAGGGCAAGAGCGTGATTGAGTCCGCACTGGAAGCTGTCCGATTGCGCTTCAGGCCCATCATCATGACCTCGATGGCCTTTGGACTGGGTGTTTTGCCCCTGGCGCTGGCCAGCGGTGCGGGCTCGGCCAGCCAACGGGCTATCGGAACGGGTGTGCTTGGTGGCATCTTGTCTGGTACGGTTTTGGCAGTGTTTTTTGTTCCGGTGTTCTTCGTCGTCGTGCGCGGGTATTTCAAAGGCAGTGAGCGGCAACGCAAACTGCATGCTCACGAGATGCCACAGGACTTGCCCGCCGGTGCTTCCGCAGGAGATCAGGTATGACCACAATGATGACTCAACGGCTCACGGTGTTGGCCGCTGCCTTGGTGCTGGCTGGCTGTTCGTTTGCACCCAAATACGAACGTCCGCTGGCACCCATTGCGGGTGACTGGCCAGTCTTGGGCTTAGCGACAACTGGCACTACGCCGGCCGGACAAGCGGCTTCAGCGCTTGAATGGCAAACTTTTTTCAGCGATCCTCAGCTGAGGAAATTGATTGAGGTGTCACTGATCAATAACCGCGATCTGCGCATTGCGGTGCTGACCATTGAGCAAGCTCGAGCGCAGTTCCAGATCCGTCGTGCGGATCAGTTCCCCAGTGTGGGTGCAGCCATCACCGGATCGCGTATGCCTAGCACGACTGGCAACGGCAGCATCACCAGTGCGTACACCGCTGGCTTGGCCATGACGTCGTATGAGATCGACTTCTTTGGCCGGGTGGCCAGTCTGAAAGATGCGGCGCTGTCCCAATACTTAGCGACCGAGGAGGGCCGGAAAACGACTCAGATCACTTTGATCGCATCGGTCGCAAATGGTTATTTGAGCTTGCTAGCTGACCAAGAGTCGCTGGCCATCACTCAGCAGACGTTAGACAGCCGAGTGGTGTCGCTCAAACTCAGCCAGTTGCGTTTCGACAATGGCGTTAGCTCCGAGTTGGACCTGCGCCAGTCGGAGTCACTGGTCGAAGCAGCCCGCGTCAGTTTGGCGCAGTTGCAGCGGCAACGTGCCCTCGACGAGAACGCCCTGAGCCTGTTGTTGGGCCAACCGCTGACGGCTGATCTCGCGGTCGTTCTGCCTGCTGGGCAAGGCTTGGCGGACCGGCCCGTGATGGCCGATGTGCCAGCGGGTTTACCTTCAGATTTGTTGGCTTTGCGGCCAGACATTCGGCAAGCTGAGCAACAGCTATTGGCTGCAAATGCCAATATTGGCGCTGCCCGTGCTGCATTTTTTCCTAAAATCTCATTGACCGCTTCTGCTGGCAGCGCCAGCAGCAACCTGTCTGGTCTGTTTGACAGTGGTACCTATGGTTGGACGCTCGCACCGCAGCTGTTCTTGCCTTTGTTTGATGCCGGCCGTAATCAAGCCGGTTTGGAAGTGAGCAAGGCGACGCGCGACATCGCGGTGGCGCAGTATGAAAAAGCCATTCAGACCGCATTTCGGGAAGTTGCTGATGCATTGGCCGGCCGTGCTACTTTGGGTGTGCAGTTGAAAGCACAGCAAGCGCAAACCACGGCTGAGGCGGCTCGCTTCAAGTTATCGGACTTACGCTATCAAAATGGCATTGCCAGTCAGTTGGACTTGCTTGATGCACAACGCGCATTGTTTGCCGCGCAGCAAGCGGTCGTACAAACCCGGCTGCAGCAGCTTCAAAATCAAGTTACTTTGTACAAGACTTTGGGCGGTGGTTGGAAAGAGGCGGCGCTGAATACTCTGCCAAGCGCACCTTAAATTTGCGGCCATGAAAAAACCTCCCTGCCGTCATCTGCAGGGAGGTTTTTTATGGGAGGCGAGGGGGTCAGGCGCTCAGCTGATTTGCAAAATCGTGGTTGACGTCACGGTGACCGGCCTCGTCGTCACGGATCACCAAGATCACATCACGCAGACGCGCATCGGGCGACAGCTTCCAGTAGTCGATGGCAATCTTGGGCGCTGGCACATTGTCATAGTCACCGCGATCAATGCCTTCAAGGTATTCGGTGTAGCTGAAGACTGCCTCTTCCTCGAAGTAGCCGACAAGTCGGTGAGCGGTACGTGCCGACACGAGGTAAAGCATGAAAAACAGGTTGTAGAAAATTCCTTGAGTCAAGATGATCATCCAACGCTCTAGGCGGCTCGGCTTGGCGATGTGGATAAAGGTCATGAGGTGCATGCGCTCGTTCTCGGCTTCGTCGAGTAGTTGCTGAATCCAACCACCATCGTTTTCCATGCTGCGCAGCGAACGCAGATGTTGCAAGGCGCCTCCGACCATACCCGGTACCGCGGCAACTGTCTCGAGCACGACGGCTCGGTGGCCGTACCGACCTGCAAAAAAGGTGTCGGCCAGCATGCGTAAAAAACGAGTGGTACGCCATGCAAACCAATCCGAAAAATCGGTTTGTGCATGGTGGCTGGGTTGCGCGGACGGATGGGGGTGAGGCATGATGTGGTTTCCCTGAAACATGGGCGAACTTGAATCAGGTCGCGGTCGCTGCTGCGCAGAGCCGAGGAATACCAAGCTGAACCGGCGGATTGCCGGCGCCCGTTGTGCAGGGCCTTTAAAACATTTGAACACGCATCTTTCGTCTGAAGAGGAACGCTCAAGGCAAACGCTCCAATCAGCCCATTTTGTCGAGCTAGCCTCACACGGTGCTAGCGTGGGGGCCTACACGTTCAGCTCGTCTACAAGAAAAAGGGGTTCAGCGAGTCGCTGCTGCAACCAGCGTTGGGCTGCTGCCAGTAAGACTTGCGGCTCGCCAGTGCTGAGAAAAACCACTTGAGCGGTAGCTTTACACCGTTCGGACTGAGCCGCTGCGGGTAAAACCTTTTGACTCAGTTTGAGTCTTGTATGCCTTGCCACTGCCGGCCCGTTGCTGACAAACTGAACCTGGGGGCCCAGCAATTCGCGCAGTTGCTCTACGGCAAAAGGGTAGTGCGTGCAACCGAGCACCAGCGTGTCAATCTGCCCGCGGTGGATGCCAAATGAACCCATGGCTTGTGTGTACTTGGCACAAAGCAATTTGATGTCCGAGGTGTCCGTGCTGCCAGTGCTGCGCTGGATCGAGTCTGCCAAGCCGTCGCATGGCTGCACGACAAACTCGGCTTGACTGGCCAGCGATGCCAGCAGCGTCTTGAACTTGGCGCTAGCCAAAGTGCTGCGGGTGGCCATGACGCCGATGCGTCCGGTCTGGCTGAGTGCCAACGAGGGCTTTAGCGCAGGCTCGACACCAATGATCGGCAGGTCTGGGTAATCTGCGCGGAGCTGCTCAATGGCCACCGCCGTGGCTGTGTTGCAGGCGATCACCAGTGCTTGCGCTTGACGCTTCACCAGCTCTGCCATGATGGCCCGCGAGCGGGTCATCACATGCTCGTCACTGCGCTCTCCATAGGGCGCGTGGCCACTGTCGGCGATGTAAATGAAACGGCTCTGCGGCAGCTCTGCACGCAGCGCCTGCAAGATGCTCAGGCCGCCGATACCACTGTCAAAAACACCTACCAGACCTGTCATGCTGCAGCCCCCTGGCTGGCTTCACGCCGTTGCGATAGGGATGGTTTTGTACTGACCCGAGGCAATTTTTTGTTGCCATTCAGCCGGGCCGGTGATGTGGGCGCTTGTGCCGCCTGCATCGACTGCGACGGTGACTGGCATATCGACCACATCGAACTCGTAAATCGCCTCCATGCCGAGGTCTGCGAACCCCACCACCTTAGCGGTTTTGATGGCCTTGCTGACCAGGTAGGCAGCGCCGCCCACGGCCATCAGATAAGCGCTTTGGTGTTGCTTGATCGACTCGATGGCTTCTGGGCCACGCTCGGCTTTGCCGATCATCGCGATCAAGCCGGTTTCGCCGAGCATCATGTCGGTGAAACTGTCCATACGGGTGGAGGTGGTGGGGCCGGCTGGGCCGACGGCTTCGTTGCCCACCGGGTCGACCGGGCCGACGTAATAAATCACGCGGTTGCTGAAGTCCACGGGCAGCTTTTCGCCCTTGGCCAGCATGTCCTTGATTCGTTTGTGCGCGGCATCGCGGCCGGTCAGCATCTTGCCGTTGAGCAGCAGGGTGTCGCCGGGTTTCCAACTGGCCACTTCGGCTTTGGTCAAGGTGTCAAGGTTGACCTTTTTGCTCTTGACGTAGTCCGGTGTCCAGACCACGTCGGGCCACAGATCGAGGCTGGGCGGTGTCAGGTAGGTCGGGCCGCTGCCGTCGAGCACAAAGTGCGCGTGGCGGGTTGCTGCACAGTTGGGGATCATTGCCACGGGCTTGCTGGCGGCGTGCGTTGGGTACATCTTGATTTTGACGTCGAGGACGGTGGTCAGACCACCCAAGCCCTGTGCGCCAATGCCGAGTGCGTTGACTTTGTCGAACAGCTCCAGCCGCATTTCTTCGAGTTGGCTGAGCCTAGATCCCGCAGAAGACTTAGCTTGCAGTTCGTACATGTCGAGGTCGTCCATCAGGCTTTCCTTGGCCATCAGCACGGATTTTTCAGCGGTGCCGCCGATGCCGATGCCGAGCATGCCCGGTGGGCACCAGCCAGCGCCCATGGTCGGCACAGTTTTGAGCACCCAGTCGACGATGGAGTCGCCCGGATTGAGCATGACCATCTTGCTTTTGTTTTCAGAACCGCCGCCTTTGGCTGCGACTGTCACGTCTATTTTGTTGCCCGGCACGATCTCGGTGAAGATCACGGCGGGCGTGTTGTCTTGTGTGTTCTTGCGGTTGAAATGTGGGTCTGCGACGACGCTGGCGCGCAACGTGTTCTTTGGGTGGTTGTAGGCGCGGCGAACGCCTTCGTTGATGGCGTCTTCAAGGCTGCTGGTGAAACCCGTCAGCCGGACGTCCATGCCGACTTTCAAAAACACATTGACGATGCCTGTGTCCTGGCAGATTGGCCGGTGGCCGATGGCGCTCATCTTGCTGTTGGTCAGAATTTGCGCAATCGCGTCTTTCGCGGCTGGGCTTTGTTCGCGTTCGTAAGCGCGGGCCAGATGGGCGATGTAGTCAGCCGGGTGGTAGTAGCTGATGTATTGCAGTGCGGCGGCGACGGATTCTATGAGGTCGGCTTGTTGGATGTTCGTTGTCATGGGCATTCTCATTGGCTTTTTAGGAGATGACGAAAGGGAAAGTCGCTGGTGTTCAGAGCGATCAAACTCTGCTAGCTTGTGAACAGCCCCTTATTTTGACAGCTAACCCAACAGGGCCCTGACATGACCACTCCAAACCACATGAACATCCGCATTGAAAACGACAGCTTCGGTGCTATTGAAGTGCCGACTGACCGGCTTTGGGGGGCGCAAACCCAGCGCTCCCTGCATCACTTTGACATTTCCGGCGAGCGTCAACCGAAGGAGTTGATTGACGCGCTGGCGCTGGTCAAGCACGCCTCGGCGTTCGTCAACCTCGCGCTCGGCCTGTTGCCAGGCGACAAGGCGCAAGCCATCATGGCGGCGGCTGAAGAAGTGAGGGCCGGCCACTTGCCGCATGAGTTTCCGCTGGTGGTTTGGCAAACCGGCTCGGGCACGCAAACCAACATGAATATGAATGAGGTACTGGCCAATCGGGCCAGCGAATTGCTGGGCGGCGAGCGCGGGATTCGCCGCCGGGTGCATCCGAATGATGATGTGAATCGCAGCCAGTCGTCGAATGACGTCTTTCCGACGGCCATGCATGTGGCCGCAGTGGTCGCCATCAGCCAGCAATTGTTACCAGCGCTCGCCGAATTGCGCGCTACGCTGGATGGCAAAGTGCAGGCTTTCGCCAGCATCGTCAAAATCGGTCGCACTCATTTGCAAGACGCCACGCCGCTGACACTGGGGCAGGAATTCTCCGGCTACGTGTCGCAACTTGATCATGGCGAACAGCATGTGCGTGCCGCTTTGCCGCATTTGTGTGAGCTTGCCTTGGGCGGCACTGCTGTGGGCACAGGCTTGAATGCACCGCCGGGCTATGCTGAAAAATCCGCCGCTGAATTGGCGCGTTTGACGGGCTTGCCTTTTGTCACCGCACCCAACAAGTTTGAGGCGTTGGCCTCTGCCGACGCGCTGGTCCATGCGCATGGTGCGCTTAAAACGCTGGCTGCCAGCTTGATGAAAATTGCCAACGATGTGCGCTGGCTGGCCAGTGGGCCGCGCAGTGGTTTGGGCGAGTTGAACATTCCTGAGAATGAACCCGGCTCGTCCATCATGCCGGGTAAAGTGAATCCAACCCAATGCGAAGCCTTGACCATGCTCTGCTGCCAAGTCTTTGGCAACGATGTGGCCATCAACATGGGCGGCGCGTCTGGGAATTTTGAGCTGAATGTGTTTCGGCCGTTGATCGCGCATAACTTTTTGCAGAGCGTGCGCTTGTTGACAGACGGCATGAAGAGTTTTAACGCGCACTGCGCCGTTGGCATTGAACCGAACTGTGAACGCATTGGCGCGCTGGTGAGTCAGTCACTGATGTTGGTCACCGCACTGAACCCGCACATTGGTTATGACAAAGCCGCGCTGATTGCGAAAAAAGCGCATCAAGAAGGCCGCACGCTGCGAGACGCGGCGCTGGCCTCGGGTCATGTGACAGGCGAGCAGTTTGATGCTTGGGTGCGACCGGAAGAAATGGTCGGGAACGGTGGTCGCTGAAGCCCGCTCAGAGCTCGCGGCGTTCAGGCACCGCATCCTCCGGTGGCATCGCGCTACTAGGCAAGCGCAGATGCAGCGCCGCTTGCGCCATCATGTTGGCGGAGACGGGTGCCGTCAGAAACACAAACAGCGTGATCAAAAGTTCGGCAAAGCCGGCCCGGCCGTGGGTGGCTGAAACAATCATGCTGGCCAACAACATGCCGCCGACGCCCAAGGTCGAGGCCTTGGTCGGACCATGCAGCCGCATGTAAATGTCCGGTAAGCGTGCCAAGCCAACAGCGCCCACCAGCAGGAAAAACGAGGCCATCAGCAGCAACGCTGCAGCCAGCCATTCGCCCATAGAAATCAAAGTCATGCCTATCATATGGTGTGTCTCACGCTCATTCAATCACGTCGCCGCGGGTCAGGTAACGCGCCATCGCTACCGTTGAAGCAAAGCCCAACATGGCAACCAACAGTGCGGCTTCAAACAACATGGGGGTGTCGAGCCGAATGCCCAGCAGCACGATCAGTGCGACGGCGTTGATGTAGAGCGTGTCAATCGCCAGCACCCGGTCGACTCTGTGCGGCCCAATGATCAGCCGCCAGCCGCAGAGCACTAGCGCCAGCGACACGGCGACGGTAGCGATGTTGAGGGCCATTTGGAGTGCGACAGTGCTCATGCTTTTCCTCCCTGTGGGGTGCTAGCGGTTTCGCCAAAAATGGTTAGCAACGGCCGCTCATAGCGTTGTTGAATGTCGGCCGCCATTTGCAAGGGGTCGCTGCAGTTCAGCGCATGGACCTGGATGTAGCGCCGTTCTTCGTCAATGCTGACTGACACCGTGCCGGGTGTGGTGGTGATGATGCTGGCTAGCAGTGAAATCGCCGTGGGGTGCTGGAGTTGCAAGGGAACTCGCACCCAGGCCGGTTGAAGCTGCGACATTGGGCCGAGCACCAGTTTGGCCACGGTGATGTTCGACGTCACGATGTCTCCCAACACCACCAAGGTCAGACGCAGCGCTGGCAGTATGTGAATCGTCGGCGCAGGCGGCAACACCTCGTACAGCAGGCGCGGGATGAGCAGGCCAATCAGCAGGGCAGAAAGGAGGTGGAACGGTGCCAAGGTGTGCTGAAGCAGCAACCAGCTCAGCGCCAGCAGCACCGACAGCCATGGGTGTGCGAGCCAAGGCGTTTTTTTCATGGCTGGGCTCCTCGTCGGGGCAGCATGACTTCAGCTTCACCGCCGCGGTACGGCCTGGTGGTCTCGGCTGCAGTGCCACCGAGTGCGCCGAGTACCGCATCGGCGTAGGCGGCGTGGTCGGCGAGTTGTGCTGCAGCTGCATCGGTGTAGCGCTTCATGGGCGAGGCCGCGACGGCCAGCATCAGACCCAGTGCCAAGAGCGCACTGGTTGACGCCAGCATGCGAGGGCTGAGCACAATGGACGTTGGTGCACCGGACGCAACTGGCGCACCCGCCGACGAAGCCACAGGCAAGACATTCCAAAATACCATGCTGCCGGCACGCGCGAGTCCGATCAGCGTCAAAAATCCAACCCCCAACACAACGGACCAGACCCAGACCTGCGCTGAGCTGTTACTGACACTTTGCAGCATCATCAGCTTGCCCAGAAAGCCGGGCAAGGGCGGCAAGCCGACCACCGACGCGGCTGCGAACAAGGTCATCAGGCCGAGGGTGACAGGCTGCGCGACTGCGGCAGCGGGTTGCAGCCGGTCTTTGGTATCGCCACGTTGTGATGCAATGAGCTCAACCAGCAAAAAGAGCGCGGCCACCACGAGCGTGCTGTGGACCAAGTAGTACAGCGCAGCCGACAGGGATGCCGTGCTGAACAAGCCGACGCTGGCCAAGACCATGCCGACCGAGGCGATGGTCAAGTACGCTACCAGCCGGGCCAAGCTGCGTGCTGCTAGTGCGCCCAGCACGCCAAGCACGCTGGTGATCAGCGCCACCGGTAACAACCAGGGTTCTACGATCATCGCCGCGTTCCCGGCATCTTCGCCAAAAATCCCAACGTGGACACGGATGATGCTGTAGACGCCAACCTTGGTCATGATGGCGAAGAGCGCCGCGACCGGCGCGCTGGTCACTGCGTAGGCACCCGGCAGCCACATGTACAGCGGCACGATGGCGGCTTTCAGGCCGAAGACCACCAGCAAGAGCATTGCACCCACCTTCAATAGCACTGCATCTTCGGCGTTGAGCTTGGCCACTCGCAAAGCCAGATCGGCCATGTTCAGCGTCCCGGTCAGGCCGTAAATAATGGCCAGGCCGATCAGGAACAAGGTCGAAGCTGCTAAGTTGAGCACGACGTAATGCAAGCCGGCCTTGAAGCGATCAGCCCCTTGGCCGTGCACCATCAGCACGTAAGAGGCGATCAGCAGAATTTCGAAAAAGACGAAAAGGTTGAACAGGTCGCCGGTGATGAAGGCGCCCGACAAGCCCATCAGTTGAAAGTGAAACAGCGCATGGAAATGCCGGCCGCGCCGGTCCCAGTTGGCCGTGGCATACCAAAGTACCGGCACAGCGATGGTCCAGGTGAGGGCCAACATCATGGCGCTCAGCCGGTCGACCACCAAGACGATGCCAAATGGCGCTTGCCAGCCGCCCAGTGGGTAAACAGTCAGCGCGCCGGTGTCTGCTTGCGTCATCAGCCACCAAGCAAAAACGGCGCCCAAGACGACCGATGCCATGCTGAGCAGCCGTTGCTTCGTTGGCTTAGCCTGCTGGCCGCCGCCCAAACCATCGCCCATCAAGAGCAACACCACTGCTGTGAAGAGCGGCAGCAGCACGGGCAACACGGGCAGATGGGCTGAAAAAAACGTGTTGAAAACCTCGGTCATCATGCGCCGTCCAGGATTTTTTCAACAGCAATGGGTTTCTGCCCGTCGACATGGTCCGAGCCGGTTTCATGGCGGCTGCGCAAAGCCAATTCGATGACAAAACCGGTGGTCGCAAAGCCGATGACGATGGCGGTCAGGACAAGTGCCTGAGGCAGTGGATCGGCCATACGCCCGCCAGCCGAGAGGATGGGCGCGGCGTCTTGCCAAAGGCGGCCCATGGCAAAGATGAAGACATTGACGGCGTAGCCGAGCAGGCTTAGACCCAACACCACAGGCCACGTGCGCCCGCGCAAGATTAAATAAATGCCCGTGGCTGTGACGACACCGATACCACTGGCCACCAAAAACTCAAGGCTCATCATGACTGTTTCTCCTTGAGGTCAGAAGTTACCGCAGGTTCGCGTGTGACTGCACCCAGCGTCGACAGCGTCAGCAAGGTCGCGCCGACGACCGTGATGTAAACGCCTAAATCAAAGAGTGCAGCACTGGCTAACGGTAACGAACCCAGAAAGAAGGTGTCCTGATTGCCGTGCGCACTGGTCAGAAAAGGTTGGCCAAAAAAGAAAGCGCCGACACCTGTGACTCCGGCGATGCCGATCCCGATACCTATCCAGCGCACGAAGCGGCGCCCACCATCGGCACGCAGCAAGGCCTCGGCGTGTGACTGGCCATTGGCCATGTATTGCAGCACCAGCGTGACCGCAGTGATCAGCCCGGCGATGAAGCCACCGCCAGGCTGGTTGTGGCCGCGCATAAAGATGTACAGCGTGACAACCAGAGCGATCGGCAGCAACAGACGGGTGGCGACGCGAAGCATCAGCGGCTGACTGGCAAAGGTCCAGGCCAGACCCGCGCCGTCCACCGCTGGCCGCCGTGTGTGCATGCCGTCCATGAGGGCCAGCACGCCAATCGCAGCGATGCCCAGTACCGTGATTTCACCCAAGGTGTCATAGCCCCGGAAGTCGACCAAAATCACATTCACGGCATTGGTGCCGCCGCCGGCTAAGGCGGAATTGTTCAGGAAATACCAAGAGATCGAGTCGTGGTCGCGCGTCAGCATGACCCACGCTAACCACGCGATACCTGCACCGACGGCGATCGCCAGCGTCGCGTCACGCAGCTTGCGGGGGAGCGTTGACTCGTGCGGTGTTTGCTGTGGCAGCAAGGCCAGACCCATCAGCAGCAGCACGGTTGAAACGACGTCGACGGTCAACTGCGTAAGCGCCAGATCGGGTGCTGACAAACTCACGAAGCTCAGCGAAGTGACCAGCCCGACTGCACCGGCGACTACCACCGATTGAAAGCGATCATGGTGGCGCAGCACCAGCCATAGACAGGCGGCTAGCAGCAGTGCCCAGATCATCACGGCGGGCAGCGACAGTGGCAGCAGGGCGCGCGAGCCAGCGCCCGGAACCAGACCCCAGAGCATGGCTGCACCTGTGGCCAGTGCGGCCAGCAGCATCCAGGCCAGATAGCGTTGCAGGGAAGCATTTTCAAGTTTTTGGGTGACAAAGCAGGCGCAGGCAAAGAGCTGCTCGATACCGCGCGTGAACAGGTTCAGCCCGGTTAGTCGGCCAAACCAGTCCTCGGACTTCAGGCGGTGCAGTCGGCCGCCTTTGGCCAGCAAAGCGTACAAAGCCAAGCCGCCACCCAGCGCCATTAGGCTGAGCAGCAAAGGCAAGTTCAAGCCGTGCCACAGCGCCAGTTTGAATTCAGGCGCTGGATGACCGATCATGGCGCTGCTGGCTGCGCTCACCAAGGGCTCCAGCGTCAAGGCCGGCAACACGCCGACCAACAGGCAGACGCCAGCCAACAAGGCCACAGGGGCTTTCATGCCGAAAGGCGGTTCGTGCGGATGCATGTTGGGCATGTCACGCGGCGGGCCGTTGAAAAACACGTCATGAACCAAACGCACTGAATAGGCCACGCTGAACAACGCCGCGAGCGTCGCCAGCAAGGGCACCAGCCAGCGCCAGCCGCCAACTTGTACAAAGGCGACGGCTTCGGTCAGGAACATTTCCTTTGACAGGAAACCATTGAACAGTGGCACGCCGGCCATGGCCGCAGCTGCCACCATGGCGAATGTCGCCGTCCACGGCATGAGTTGCACCAGGCCTCCCAACTTACGCATGTCACGGGTGCCGGTTTCATGGTCAACGATGCCGGCGGTCATGAACAGCGCAGCTTTAAAGCTGGCGTGGTTCAAGATATGAAAGATCGCAGCAACCGCTGCCAGCGGGGAACCGAGGCCGATGAGAAAGGTGATCAGCCCGAGGTGGCTGATGGTGGAGTACGCCAGCAAGCCTTTCAGGTCATGCTTGAAAATCGCCACGAAGGCCGCAAACGCTAGCGTGATCAGACCCGTGGTGCTGACGATGCCGATAAAGAGATCCGTGCCACCGATGACTGGCGTCAGGCGCGCGAGCAAAAAGAGGCCCGCCTTGACCATGGTGGCGGAGTGCAGGTAGGCCGATACAGGTGTGGGCGCTGACATGGCCTGTGGCAACCAGATGTGAAACGGGAACTGCGCACTCTTGGTGAAGCAGCCGATCAGGATGAGAATCAGCGCGGCTGGGTAACGCGCGTCTGCCTGAATGAGAGCGGCCTGCCCCGCCAACTGGCTGATTTCAAAGGTGCCAGCGATTTGCCCCAACAACAGGAATCCGCCCATCATGGCCAAGCCGCCGCCGCCCGTGATGGCCAGCGACATGCGGGCGCCGGATCGTGCGGCAGACACGTGGTTCCAGTAGCCGATCAGTAAAAAAGATGAGAGGCTGGTGAGCTCCCAAAAGACCAGCAGCAGCAGCAGGTTGTCCGACAGGACGATGCCCAACATCGACGCCATGAACAGCATCATGGTGCTGAAGAACTTGCCCACCGGGTCGACTTTGCCCAGATAGCTGTGTGCGTAAAAAATGATCAGCAGGCCCATGCCGGTGATCAGCAGCCCGAACATCAGTGACAGTGCGTCCAGCTTGAAGCCTAGATTCAAGCCTATTTCTGGCACCCAGGGCGTGAAGGCCTGGTAAACCTCACCAGCAAAAATGCCTGAGGCTTGAGAGAGCAACAGCCCAAAGCTCGCGGCCGTGACGGCTGCGGCCAACCATGCCGTTCGGCTCCTGTGTCCTGGCATCCGGTTGAAGCCGGACCAAGCGGTCAGTACGGTGCCCGCAAGCAGGGGAAGTAGGACGATAAGTTGGAGCAACGGTGTCTCAAGCTGTAATTCAAAGGTTAACAGTCGGTCATTCTATGTTGGCCGGCTGTCGTCAAGTTGTTCAGGGGTTTTAGTGACTGCCGTCATCGCTGCGCACCATCAGCTTGTCGGTCATCGCGATGGCCAGTGCGCTGAGCAAGAACACGACGTGAATGATGGTTTGCCACATCAAGACCTTGAGGTCGTAGTTGGCGGCATTGATAAAAGTTTTAAGCAAATGAATTGAACTGATGCCGATGATGGCCGTGGCCAGCTTGACCTTCAGAACAGAGGCGTTGACATGGTTCAGCCACTCCGGTTGATCGGGGTGGTCATCCAGCCGCATGCGGCTGACAAATGTCTCGTAACCGCCGATGATGACCATGATCAGAAGGTTGGAGATCATGACAACGTCAATCAATCCCAGCACCACGAGCATGATGATGGTTTCGTTCAGTGATGAGATCGCAACGTCGGTTTTGTAGCCTATGCTGCTGATGAGAGCCTGCAGGGCGGAAGGGCTGCCAAAAACAGCCTCAATCAAATGTTTGAGCTCGACCAAGAAATGAAAGACATAGACAACTTGCGCCGCAATCAGACCGACATACAGTGGCAATTGAAGCCAGCGGCTGGCAAAAATAAAGCTGGGAATGGGTCGGAGCGACGTGGAACGCGATGGCTTAGAGTCGGACATGGGGCCTTTTTGATTAACCCAAAATTGTAAGTGGATTACTTCGGCCCTAGTGAACGCTTGGGATTTCTGGGATCTGTAAGGTGCCTGACAGTCAGTGGCTTGTAAGTGGCTGACGCGACATTCAGCAACTGATTAGTTTTTAAAAGAATTTAGAAATAGGAGATAGTTCATGAGTTCAACGCAATCCGCCATCGAATCCACATTGATCGAAAACCGGTTTTTCAATCCTGATCCGGCGCTCGCCAGAACCGCCAGCATTTCAAGCATGGCCGCTTATGGGGCGTTGTGTAAAGAGGCCGAGACGGATTACGAAGGTTTTTGGGCCCGTCTTGCCCGCGAAAACCTGAGCTGGAAAAAGCCCTTCACGCAAACCCTCGATGAGTCGGATGCGCCGTTCTACAAATGGTTTGCCGATGGCCAGCTGAACGCCTCCTACAACTGCTTGGACCGTCACCTCGGCACACCAACCGAGCACCAAAAAGCGATTATTTTTGAGAGCGACGATGGCAAAGTCACCAATGTCACCTACAAAGAGTTGCACGCCAAGGTCTGCCAGTTTGCTAATGCCCTTAAGGGCATGGGCATCCAAAAAGGGGACCGCGTTGTCATCTACATGCCAATGACGGTTGAAGGCGTGGTGGCGATGCAAGCCTGTGCCCGAATCGGCGCAACGCATTCAGTGGTCTTCGGTGGTTTTTCTGCCAAAAGCCTGCAAGAGCGTATTCAGGACGCTGGCGCTGTGGCCGTCATTACGGCCAATTACCAACTGCGCGGCGGCAAAGAATTACCCCTCAAAGCCATCGTCGACGAAGGCATCGCCATGGGCGGTTGCGAGTCGATCAAGAACGTCATCGTTTTCCAGCGCACGCCCACAGCTTGCGCCATGGTGGCCGGTCGTGACAGCCTGATGCATGACGTCATGGCGAACCAATCCGCCGTTTGCGAGCCTGAGTTTGTCAGTGCTGAACACCCACTTTTCATCCTCTACACCTCAGGCTCCACTGGCAAACCAAAGGGCGTGCAGCACAGCACCGGCGGCTACCTGCTGTGGGCCAAGCTGACAATGGATTGGACCTTCGACATCAAACCCAGCGATGTGTTCTGGTGCACAGCCGACATCGGCTGGATCACCGGCCACACTTACGTGGCTTATGGCCCGTTGGCGGCTGGTGCAACACAAATCATTTTTGAAGGTATCCCAACGTTCCCTAACGCCGGCCGCTTCTGGCAAATGATTGAGCGTCATAAAGTCACGGTGTTTTACACCGCACCGACTGCCATCCGCTCGCTCATCAAGGCCGCAGAAGCCGACGAAAAAGTTCACCCCCGCAGCTCCGACTTGAGCAGCTTGCGCATCTTGGGTTCGGTCGGTGAGCCGATCAACCCTGAAGCTTGGATGTGGTACTACAAAAACGTCGGCGGCGAGCGTTGCCCGATTGTCGACACCTTCTGGCAAACCGAAACAGGTGGTCACGTGATCACGCCTTTGCCAGGGGCTACGCCGCTGGTGCCCGGTAGCTGCACGCTGCCACTGCCTGGCATCATGGCCGCCATCGTCGATGAAGTGGGTGGCGACGTGCCGAATGGGTCGGGTGGCCTGTTGGTCATCAAGCGCCCCTGGCCGTCCATGATTCGCACCATCTGGAACGACCCCGAGCGCTTCAAGAAAAGCTACTTCCCACCAGAAATGGGCGGCACGTATTACTTGGCCGGCGACGGCGCTGTGCGCAGCGAGGACCGTGGCTATTTCCGCATCACGGGCCGCATCGATGACGTGCTCAACGTCTCGGGTCACCGCATGGGCACGATGGAAATCGAGTCGGCATTGGTGGGGCATTCCGCCTTGGTGGCTGAAGCTGCTGTGGTTGGCCGCCCAGATGACGTCACCGGTGAAGCTATCGTCGCCTTTGTCGTGCTCAAGCGTGCACGCCCGACCGGTGACGAAGCCAAGGCCATCGCCAAAGAACTGCGCGACTGGGTCGGCAAGGAAATCGGCCCTATCGCCAAGCCGAAGGAAATCCGTTTCGGTGACAACCTGCCGAAAACCCGAAGCGGCAAGATCATGCGGCGCTTGTTGCGCGGTATTGCCAAAGGCGAAAGCATTCCGCAAGACACTTCGACTCTTGAAAATCCGGCGATTCTGGATCAGTTGTCTGAAAAGAGCTGAGCTGCTTGAAGGGCCCGCTTCGGTGGGCCGTTAAAAAGCCCGTTAACTCCGATCGGAGTTAACGGGCTTTTTAAAGAGCGCGAAAAATTTACTTTTGCGTGAGGATCCAGGTCACCAATTTTTTCGCTTCATCCGAAGAGACCTGCGCGTTGGCCGGCATCGGCACGGGACCCCAGACACCTGAGCCGCCTTTGATCACTTTGGCGGACAGTTTGTCTACCGCTTCTTTTTGACCCGCGTACTTAGCCGCAATGTCTTTGAAAGAGGGGCCGACTAACTTGATAGCCGCAGCGTGGCATGCCATGCAGTTTTTCGACGTGGCCAACTGCATATCTGCTAGCGCCGGTGTGGCTGCGGCCAAGCCGACGAGGAGGGTGGGGATGAGGAATAAAGCGTGTTTCATGGGCATTTTTTTAATTTAACTGTAGATCAGTTGAAGGGTTTCAGCATGCGTGCGAACGGGTTCAGTTTCAATAGTCGTCGAGTACCGCACCTTTGCTGGCGCTGGAGGCGTTGAAGGCGAACTTGGCCTGTACACCGCGGGTGTAGCGTGGCAGAGGGGCTTTCCAACCGACTTTGCGGGCAGCCAGTTCTTCGTCGCTGATATTGAGTTGCAGCAGCAGCTGTTTGGCATCGATGGTGATCGAGTCGTCTTCTTTGATGAAGGCGATGTTGCCGCCCGCTGCTGCCTCTGGTGCGACGTGGCCGACGACCATGCCCCAGGTGCCGCCGGAGAAGCGGCCGTCGGTGATGAGGCCGACGCTTTCGCCCAAGCCTGCACCTACCAGTGCACCCGTGGGCGCCAGCATTTCAGGCATGCCGGGGCCGCCTTTGGGGCCGAGGTAACGCAGCACCATCACGTCGCCGGCCTTGATCTTGCCGCCAAGGATCGCCGTCATCGCCGTTTGTTCGTCGTCGAAGACGCGAGCCGGGCCTGTCATGACCGGGTTTTTCAGGCCGGTGATCTTGGCGACGCAACCTTCTGGCGACAAGTTGCCCTTGAGCACGGCCAAGTGACCTTGCTCGTACATCGGGTTGTTAATCGGGCGAATCACGTTTTGGTCGGCGCGTGGCACATCAGGCACGTCTTTCAGGACTTCTGCGATGGTCTGACCGGAGATCGTGATGCAATCGCCGTGGAGCAGACCGGCTGCTAGCAGCGTTTTCATGACCTGCGGAATGCCGCCGGCTTGGTGCAAGTCCACGGCGAGGTATTGGCCGCTCGGTTTCAGGTCACACAGCACCGGGGTTTTTTGCCGCACACGCTCGAAGTCGTCAATCGTCCATTCGACGCCGGCCGTGTGTGCTATCGCCAAGAAGTGCAGCACAGCGTTGGTTGAACCGCCGGTGGCCATGATCACAGCCACGGCATTTTCAATGGCTTTCTTGGTAACGATGTCGCGTGGCTTGAGGTTGTGTTTGATAGCTTCGATCAACACCTTGGCGGACTCTTTGGCTGAATTGGTTTTTTCGTCGTGCGGATTGGCCATCGTCGACGAATAAGGCAGTGACATACCCAAAGCCTCGAAAGCGCTAGACATGGTGTTGGCCGTGTACATACCGCCGCAGCTGCCAGGGCCAGGTACGGCGCGCCGCTCGATTTGCAACAGATCTTCGTCGCTCATGCGGCCGGCTGAGTGTTCGCCAACGGCTTCAAAGACACTGACAATGTTCAGGTCTTTTCCCTTGTAGTGGCCCGGCAAAATGGTGCCGCCATAAACATAAATAGCCGGCACGTTGGCACGCAAGATGCCCATCAATCCGCCTGGCATGTTCTTGTCGCAACCGCCGACCACCAGCACACCGTCCATCCATTGGCCTTGCACGCAAGTTTCGATGCAGTCTGAAATGACTTCGCGGCTGACCAGCGAGTACTTCATGCCTTCGGTACCCATCGCCATGCCGTCAGAAATAGTGGGTGTCCCAAATACCTGGGCGTTGCCGCCGGCTTCTTCAATGCCGGCAATCGCCGCATCAGCCAGCTTTTGCAGGCCGCTGTTGCATGGCGTGATCGTGCTGTGACCATTCGCGACACCGACCATTGGTTTTTTAAAGTCATCCGCCTCGTAGCCCATGGCGTAGAACATGGATCGGTTTGGCGCGCGCGCTGTACCTTCTGTGATGTTGCGGCTACGTCGATTGATGGCATCGCCTTCTGGCATTTTGTTTTGCGTCATGGGGTCTCTTTGTCTTGGGTTGATTACCGATGGCCCGAGGCTTAGTCGGAGCAATTTTCGATTCTACGATGCTAATGATGGCCCTGAGATTGACGGTGTGGCAGGCTGGCTTGGAAGCCTCCACTGGCACAATGAGCGAATGCTGATTCACCCTGAAATTGATCCCGTCGCTCTGCAATTGGGACCTCTGGCCATTCATTGGTACGGTCTGACCTATTTGGCCGCCTTCGGGCTATTCTTATTTTTAGCCAATCTTCGTTTAAAGCACCAACCTTATGTGTCGATGTCCGGAACGGCCGCTTGGAGCCGTCGCGACATAGAAGATATTTTGTTTTTCGGTGTGGTGGGTGTAGTGCTGGGGGGCCGCATTGGTTATTGCCTTTTTTACAAGCCAGACTACTACCTCGTGCACCCCCTTGAAATCCTGGCGGTGTGGCAAGGCGGTATGAGCTTTCATGGCGGCATGCTGGGCGTGCTGGTCTCGCAATTCTGGTTTGCCCGGACTCGCCACAAGCCGTGGCTGCAGGTGATGGACTTGATCGCGCCTTGCGTGCCAACGGGTCTGGCTGCAGGCCGGGTGGGTAACTTCATCAACGGTGAACTGTGGGGCCGCATCAGTGACCCTGCATTGCCTTGGGGCATGGTCTTCAGGCACAGCGGAACGACTCAACCGCGTCATCCGTCGCAGGTTTATCAGTTGTTGATGGAAGGTTTGTTGCTCTTTGTGCTGCTGTGGTTGTATGCCCGCAAGCCGCGCAAGATGGGCGAAGTCTCCGCAGCCTTCTTGGTTGGCTACGGTGTGCTGCGCTTTGTGGCGGAGTTTTTCCGTGAGCCAGATGACTATTTGGGCATCCTCGCTTTGGGCATGAGTATGGGTCAATGGCTCTGTCTGCCGATGATCGCGGTGGGTGGCTGGCTGTGGGTTTGGGCATCCAAGAGGCTGCAGTCGGCCTGACAGTGCAATCCGCCTGCTGCACCCATTGCTATTGTGATTGCAATGACTTGATGTGTTTTGACCAGGGATTTGACCTTGTACGTCTGCTTTTAGCAACTTTTAATTGATAGTTCTGCTTGCGGGCATTGCGCCGCCAACTCATAATTATCTGTAATTACAGATTTATATCGGTTGTTTGGTCCCTTTTTAGGTCTCGAAATCATGCGCCTTGTACAGAACTCGTTGCATCAGGAAGTCGCCGCCACTTTGCGCGAACAAATTTTTTCCGGCACCTTGCTGCAAGGAGGCTTGGTCGACGAAGTGGCTCTGTGTGACATCCTGAAAATATCCCGAACACCCTTGCGCGAAGCTCTTAAGGTGCTGACTGCCGAAGGACTGCTGAGACATGAACCGCGCCGCGGTTGCTTCGTCAGCGAAGTGACCGAGCAAGATTTAGACGATATCTTTCCGGTGATTGCGCTGCTGGAAGGTCGCTGCGCTTACGAGGCGGCACGCAATGCCAGTGATGCCGACCTGGCTGCTTTAAAAACTTTGCATGACCGTTTGAAAGATCATGCCGACACGGGCCGAATCCAAGACTATTACGCTACCAACCTGCTGATTCACGAGTCCATCATCATGCTGGCCAACAACCGATGGTTGGCGCAAACAATTGCTGATTTGCGAAAAATTCTAAAGCTGGCGCGCCTCCAGCAATTGCATGCACCGGGCCGTTTGACGCAAAGTTTGGCTGAGCACTTGTCGGTGTATGCCGCGCTGATGAGTCGGGACAGTGAAGGCGCTGAGGCGGCAATGCGTACGCACCTGACGCGCCAGCGCGACGCCTTACGTGATCTTTCACGTCATCAAATCAAAAGCAGGGTGGCAGCATGAACTCACCAGAATGGCTGTTACGCAGTGTCCAGTCTGTCAGCAAAGGCTTGAAATTCAAACGCAATGAGGTGGGCGCAATCAACCTCAAACTTGGCACGAAAACTCGCCCCTTGGCTGCCGTCGCACCACCTATGGCAGAGCCCGCATCAACACTTGTGTCTACCGTCGTAGCAGGTCCACTAGCCAAGAACGGCCGCAGCACGCGGGAGCGTCTTAAGGCTGTGTTGAAGCACAAGGAAGAAGCTTTGTCGCCGCGTGTATTGCGTCGAACATTGGTTGAGCTGCAGTCAGTGGTGGACAGTCAGGTCAGTGAAGTGGAAGGCGGTCGGCGTGCCCGCAACATTGCGATTTGGTACGCCAGCGCCACACCCGAGCAGCGTCGTGACGCTTGGCTTCTAATGAGCGAGCAGTTCGCCCCCAATGCCGAGAAAGTGCAAGCAGCCCGTGACCATTACGAGGCCTCACTCGGCACACCTGAAGAAGGTCAAGCTGAAATCCGTTTAAGACGGGCATTTGTGTCACCGCGTACGCGGCTGTTGCAACGCTTTTCGGCTTTCCCTGAGGGGATGCGCTTTTTAGTCGATTTGCGCGCTGAATTGCTGCCTCACCTGAAAACCGAGAAGCGTTTGCTGGCTTTGGATGCAGAGCTCGAAAACTTGTTTTCGACTTGGTTCGACGTGGCTTTTCTGGAGTTGCGGAGTATCAGTTGGGACTCGCCAGCATCACTGATTGAGAAGTTGATCAAGTACGAAGCCGTGCACGCCATCAAAAGTTGGGCCGATGTCAAAAATCGTTTGGACAGTGACCGTCGATGCTACGGATTTTTCCATCCACACTTGCCCAACGAACCGTTGATTTTTGTCGAGGTCGCATTGGTCGATGAACTGGCCTGTGCCATCACGCCACTGCTCGACGAGTTAGCCGCCGCCAGCGACCTTGGCAAAGCCACTACCGCGATTTTTTATTCCATCAGCAGCACGCAAACGGGCTTGCGCGGCGTCAGCTTTGGTGATTCCCTCATCAAGCGCGTGGTCGAAACCTTGCGTGCCGAATTCCCGCGCCTGAAGGTCTTTTCGACGCTGTCGCCGATTCCGGGTTTTCGCGCTTGGCTGGTCAAACAGGCTGGGAGCATGATCGACCAACTCAGTGACAAAGAGCGTCAGACTTTGGGGCGCGCTTTGGGGCTGCAGCCACCGACGGCAGCGGTCTTTTTGGCGGCAGCCGACAAGGTGGTGCAGCTTGACGAGAAGTCATCCGTTCGGCGCATGTTAATGCATTGCGCTGCCAGCTATCTGGGCCGGCAGTTTGACAACGGTCGGCCGTTGGATGCGGTGGCGCGCTTTCACTTGAGCAACGGTGCGCGTGTTGAGCGCCTGAATTGGGCTGGCGACATGTCGGCCAAAGGCTTGAAACAATCCTATGGCTTGATGGTCAATTATCTGTACGACTTAAAGCGTCTGGACAAATACCGCGGTTTGATGGCACAGGGGAAAATCCCCGTAGCGCCCAAGGTCGAAGATTTGTATATTTAAGCTTGGACGATACTTAACTGAATACGCTCCCTTGAGGTGGCGCAAAAAGACGCTGCCCTTTTCTTATAACGACTGGAGACATCTCGTGAATCATTTTCAAACAAGGGCGACGCGACGCGATGTGCTGCGCGGCGCCGCAGCTGGTTCCGTCGTTATTTCGATGGGCAGCCTAGCCCAATCAACTTGGCCGACGCGACCCATCACGGTCATCGTGCCTTTCCCGGCTGGCGGAGGGACGGACGCTTTTGCCCGTCCTTTGTCGGCGCAGTTTGCTCGACTCACGGGCAAACAATTGATCATTGACAACCGTGGTGGTGCCGGCGGTACGCTGGGTGCTGGTATTGCGGCCAAGGCCGCGCCGGATGGCTATACGCTGTTCATGGGTGCGGTGCACCATGCAATTGCACCGTCGATGTACCCGAAGTTAGATTACGACATCGAGAAGGATTTTGTTCCCCTGTCACTCTTGGCCAACGTACCGCAAGTGCTGGTCGTGAACCCTAAAAATCTACCGAACAACTTCAAAGACTTTCTGGCCTTGGTGCGTAAATCCCCTGGAAAATTCAACTATGGTTCTGCTGGCGCAGGAACATCCCATCACTTGGCTGGTGAGCTCTTTAAACAGCAAACAAAGACATTCATCACGCATATTCCATACCGCGGCGCGGGGCCTGCTTTGCAGGACTTGATGGCTGGTACTGTCGACATGATGTTCGACGGTTTGGGGTCATCTGCTGGTCATATCAAGGGTGGTCGTATCAGGGCGCTCATGGTCTCAGGCAACAAACGTAACGCAGCTTTTCCTGACGTACCCTGCGCCGCTGAATTAGGTTTTCCGGATTACACCGTGACGACTTGGTACGGCATGTGGGCCCCCAAAGGGACGCCAGCAGATGTACAGGTCAAAATTATTGAAGAATTGAACCGTGCCAGTGCAACCCCTGAGTTGAAAGCTGTCTGGGCTGCGAATGGTGCTGATTTTGGGGGCCTTACGCCCGTGCAGTTTGGCGGTTTTGTGAGTGCTGAAGTGAAACGTTGGGCTGCTGTTGTCAAGGCTTCTGGCGCCAAACTGGATTAAAGGTTTTTTCGTTTTTTATTGATTCTTGATTCACTAATTGTCAGCGTCCGTTTTTTTGCTCTTTTCCTTCGATGAAAAATAACTATCTCAAAAACAACAGTCTCTTTAGCGCTTTGCGCTTGGGTTTTCCTAAAAATCTCAACGCTGTGGCCGTGGAAACGGACCAAGGACTGCTCTACTCCTGGCACGACTTAGAGCGTTCAACCGCCATGTTGGCGAACTTGCTGAAGTCCCTGGACTTGCCTGCTGGCGCCCGCATTGCGATGCAGGTTGAAAAGTCGGTCGAAGCCATGATGCTGTACTTGGCGACGTTGCGTGCAGGGTATGTTTTTCTGCCGCTCAACACGGCCTACCAAAGCGCCGAGATTGAGTATTTCATCGAGAACGCCGAACCGGCCGTGGTGGTCTGCAGCTCAAAGAATTTCGGCTGGGTCAGCAAGATCGCTTTCAAGGCAGGTACGCAAAACGTCTTCACATTAGACGACGACCGCACCGGGACTTTGCTTGATCGTGCGGCTCATTGCAGTGACCAGCACGACCCGGTGCCCCGACAAGCTGATGACTTAGCGGCGATTTTGTACACCAGCGGAACCACCGGTCGTAGCAAAGGTGCGATGCTGACGCACGGCAACTTGCTCAGTAACGCGTTGACGCTGAAAGCGTATTGGGCTTGGCAGCCGGGGGATGTGCTGATTCATGCACTGCCGATTTTCCATGTTCACGGTTTGTTTGTGGCGCTGCATGGCGCGCTGATCAATGGCAGCAAAATGATTTGGCTGTCGAAGTTTGATCCCAAGCTGGTGTTGAAAAAACTGCCTGAGGCCACTGTCTTCATGGGCGTCCCCACCTTGTATGTGCGCTTGCTGGCAGAGCCGGGTTTGACCCGAGAGGCTTGTCGTCACATGCGGCTGTTTATCGCCGGTTCTGCCCCCCTATTGATAGAGACCTTTACAGATTGGCAGCAGCGCACTGGGCACACAATTCTGGAGCGTTACGGCATGAGCGAAACTATCATGCTCACGTCCAATCCATATGAGAAGAAGGATGGCGAGCGCCGCGGTGGCACGGTTGGGTTTCCGTTGCCTGGCGTCAGTTTGCGCGTCTGTGGCGATGATGAAAATAATTTGCCAACCGGTGAGATTGGCGCGATTCAAGTCAAAGGACCTAACGTGTTCAAGGGTTACTGGCGCATGCCTGAAAAAACCAAGGAAGAGTTCACGCCAGACGGTTGGTTCAAAACCGGTGATGTGGGGAAAATTGACACACTGGGTTACGTCAGCATTGTTGGCCGTAGCAAAGACCTCATCATCAGTGGCGGCTACAACGTCTACCCGGCCGAGATTGAAGCCTATATCAATGAGATGCAAGGCGTGGCTGAAAGTGCACTTGTGGGCGTACCTCACCCGGATTTCGGTGAGGTTGGGGTGGCTGTGGTGATCGCCAAGTCAGGCGCTCAAGTCAGTGGCGAGGCCGTGGTGACGTCACTCAAAGCTCAGTTGGCCAACTTCAAAATTCCAAAGAAGTGTTTTGTGGTGCCTGAGCTGCCGCGCAACACCATGGGCAAAGTACAGAAAAATCTGTTGCGCGAGCAGTACAAAGCGCTTTTCGCCTGAACGGCAAAAAACTAACGCAACACCATCACCGGGATGTCTGAATGGGTCAGAACGTGGGTGGTTTCACTGCCCAGCAACATGCGTTTGATGCCTCTTCGGCCGTGTGATGCCATCACGATCAGGTCGCAATCGTGCTTTTTAGCTGCGGCAATGATGGCCTCTGCAATCAGGTCTGAATGTGTGGTCACTGCAGTGGCTTGAACACCTTTGGTCTCAGCTTGATTCTTGATTTTGTTGACAGTGGCTTGGCCAATGTCAGCCCACTCTTTTTCAATGCGGGAAATTTCACTGATGCTCACGGTCGCGCCGCCTTCAAAATAACTCACGGGATAACGCGGAACCACTTGCAGAGCGACAACGTGCCCGCCTGAGAGTTTGGCCAATTCGATGCCACTGTCCGCAGCTTTTTGGGACAGTTCAGAGCCATCGGTGGCGATCAAAATGCGTTTGAACATGCAGGTCTCCTGTTAAATTAAATTTCAGTCTAGCGCTGAATCCGACTTGAAGTTTGATCCACGTCAATCCCCGTGCTGATCGTAACGATTAACCTCGATACTATGTACGCTGTTGACTTATCGCCCGATGTTTCACGCTTGGTTTTAGACCGAGGCACAGCGTGTGATCAAGATGCTGAAACGGCTGGGCTACGCATCTTCGATGAGCAGCAGGAATGGTCGCGCTTTAGCCGTCAGCCGGCACACTCTGACAAGTCTGTTGTGGGCACCCCGATAGTTTGGGAGTCTCAAGTACTGGTCAGTGGCATGCATTGCGCCGCTTGCTCATTGATGCTGGAGCAAGCCTTGCTTGCTGTGCCTGGCGTCCAATCTGCGCGTGTCAGTGCGGCAAGTCAGCGTGCAAGCGTCGTCTGGTCGTCGGCGGTCACGCGGCCTTCTGAATGGCTGCGGGCGCCCCGCGCTTTCGGTTATACCCTGTCGCCGGCGCTCGACACCGCGGCTTCTGACCAGACCCGTAAGGACGCTCGGCTAGCGCTGTGGCGATGGCTGGTGGCCGGCTTTTGCATGATGCAAGTGATGATGTATGCATTTCCAGCCTACATCACCGAGCCCGGAGACATCACACCCGACATCGAAAAATTGCTGCGCTGGGCTTCCTGGGTCTTGACCTTGCCCGTGCTGCTTTTTTCTTGTTGGCCATTTTTTGAAAATGCGTTGCGTGACCTTCGACAGCGCAGCATCAGCATGGATTTGCCTGTCGCGCTCGGCATCTTGATCACCTTTGCCATCAGCTCTGCCGCGACCTTTGAGACGGAAGGTTGGTGGAGCGCCGAGGTTTACTTTGATTCCCTCACGATGTTTGTCTTCTTCTTGCTGACAGGCCGCTGGCTTGAGCAGCGGCTGCGCGCGCGTACATCTGGCGCGCTGGACAGTTTGATGCAGCGGCTTCCCGACAGTGTGCAACGACAGTTGCCAGGCGGTGAGTTCGAGCAGGTGGCGGTGCGGCGGCTGAAGGTTGGCGACTTGGTGCGGGTCTTACCCGGGCAGGCTTTTCCGGCTGACGGCGTGATCGAGGCCGGCAATACCTTTGCTGACGAAGCGCTGCTGACCGGCGAGTCCCGCCCTGTGCAACGTCCCGTCGGTGCGCTCGTGATGGCGGGCAGCTACAACCTGTCGGCGACCGTTCAAGTGCGTATTCAGCAGCTTGGCCAAGCCACTCGCTACGCCGGCATCGTGGCGCTGATGCAGCGCGCCGCCGTTGACAAACCGCGGTTAGCGCAGCTGGCAGACCAAGTGGCCAGGCCTTTTTTATGGTTTGTGATGTTGTCGGCTTTGTTTGCCGCAGCGTACTGGTGGCACATGGACCCGGCCCGTGCCGTGATGGCCGCTGTGGCGGTGTTGGTGGTGACCTGTCCCTGCGCCTTGTCGTTGGCTACGCCAACCGCCATGCTGACTTCTGCCGGAGTTTTAGCGCGGCAGGGTGTTTTGGTGCGGCGCTTGCAAGCGCTGGAAGCGTTGGCTGATATCGACACCGTTGTTTTTGACAAAACCGGTACGCTAACGCAAGCGCGTCTGGGTCTGCGCAACATCACGACACGCGATGGCGTTTCGGCCGCGGCTTCCATAGCGTTGGCCGTCGGGCTGGCTCGGCATTCTTTACACCCAGTGTCGCGCGCCTTGCTCGCGGCTTTTGATGCGTCAAAGACGCCAACGGACTTGGTGAAACTGAACGACGTCACGGAGCTTGCCGGTCAAGGGTTATCCGGTGTATTGACTGACGTCATGCCGGGCGTGGGACGTGGCCCGATCCGCTTTGGCTCGGCCATTTTTTGTGGTGTCAATGACCTGAACGGTGGGCACCGCGAAAGCGACATCATGCAGGTTTTTCTCGCTGATGAGTCTGGTTGGCTGGCGCGTTTTGAGCTGACCGAAGTTGTGCGTTCGGACGCATTTGACGCCGTCAAGCAGCTCCATGCGGCGGGGCTCGAGGTACACATGCTCTCAGGTGACCGCAGCGCAGCGGCCCATCGGGTGGCTGAACAGCTGGGCATCACGCATGTGCGGGGGGACTGCACGCCGCAGAGCAAGCTGGCGCATCTGCAAGCCCTGCAGGGCAGGGGCCGCAAGGTGCTGGTGGTCGGCGATGGCCTGAACGATGGGCCTGTGTTGGCGCGTGCTGATGTGTCGGTGGCAGTGGGACAAGCTGTTCCTTTGGCGCAGGCGCAGTCGGACTTCATCATTCCTGGAGGACAGTTGCACATGTTGGCCAACATGCCGGCTCAAGCAACCCGCACCTTGGCAATCGTTCGACAAAATCTTGTTTGGGCGGCTGCTTATAACGCCGTTTGCGTGCCACTCGCTATCAGTGGTTCCTTACCCGCCTGGTTGGCAGGTCTCGGCATGGCGATCAGTTCTTTGGTCGTGTTGCTGAACGCAGCTCGGCTGTCACGTACTGCTCAGGCCGTTTGATGGACATCCTCTTTCTCCTCGTTCCGTTTTCAGTTTTGCTGGCCCTCGGGGTGGTTGGACTGCTGGCTTGGGCTGTCTGGTCGGGTCAATTTGAAGACGTTGAAAGTGAGGGGCAGCGGATTTTTCAAGACTCTGCGCCTGAAGCTGAAATGCGCGACTCGTCTAGCAAACCTCAAGCTTGATGGGGTTGGCACTCATTGAAGACTTGATCCATATCAATACGCTAGAAGCGGCATCGCTGGAAACTCAAATCCATCTTGGGTCTTAGAGGGTTTTAAATGAGTGCCGTACTTCCAAACGCATCAAATTCCGTTGTTCAACGTGGCTGGGCGGCGTCCCGTGCGACGGTTTACAACGACAAAATAGTCCGTCAATTTGCGGTGGCTGCTGTGGTCTGGGGCGTGGTGAGCATGCTGGTCGGCGTGTTCATTGCCGCCCAGATGGCGTGGCCGGAACTGAACTTTGGTATTTCTTGGTTGTCTTTTGGTCGCTTGCGGCCGCTGCACACCAATGCTGCTATTTTCGCCTTTGGCGGCTGTTCCTTGTTCGCCACCAGTTACTGGGTCGTGCAACGGACATGTCAGACCCGCATCATCTCGGACAAACTGGCGGCGTTCCATTTTTGGGGCTGGCAGGCGGTGATCGTGGCAGCGGCCATTTCGCTGCCGATGGGTTTCACACGAGGCAAGGAATATGCTGAGCTGGAATGGCCCATTTCTATTCTGATCGCGGTCACTTGGGTGGCTTATGCGGTTGTTTTCTTTGGCACTATCGGGATTCGCAAGGTGCGCCACATTTATGTGGCTAACTGGTTTTACGGTGCGTTCATCATTGCCGTTGCACTGTTGCACATCGTCAATGCTGCCGTTGTACCGGCCGGCTGGATGAAGTCGTACTCGGCTTATGCCGGTGTGCAAGACGCCATGGTTCAGTGGTGGTACGGCCACAATGCGGTCGGCTTCTTCCTCACAGCCGGCTTCCTTGGCATCGTTTACTACTTCATTCCTAAGCAAGCTGAGCGGCCGGTGTATTCCTACCGCTTGTCCATTGTTCACTTTTGGGCGCTGATCTTCACCTACATGTGGGCCGGTCCGCACCATTTGCACTTCACCGCCTTGCCGGATTGGACGCAGTCCTTGGGCATGGTGTTCTCGCTGATCTTGCTGGCGCCTAGTTGGGGCGGCATGATCAATGGCGTGATGACGCTGTCGGGTGCTTGGCACAAACTGCGCGACGATCCGATCATTCGTTTCATGATCGTCGCCTTATCCTTCTACGGCATCGCCACCTTTGAAGGTCCGATGATGTCGATCAAGACAGTGAACTCACTGTCGCATTACACCGACTGGAACATTGCACACGTCCACGGCGGTACGCTGGGTTGGGTTGGGTTTATCTCGATGGGAGCGCTCTATTACATGGTGCCGCGTCTGTTCGGGCAAAAGAAAATGCACAGTCTGAAAGCCATTGAGGTGCACTTCTGGGTCGCCACCATCGGCATCGTGCTGTACATCGCCGCGATGTGGATTGCCGGTGTCATGCAGGGCTTGATGTGGCGCGCCATCAACCCTGATGGCTCGCTCACCTACACCTTCGTGGAGAGCGTTAAGGCGACCTTCCCGTTTTATGTGGTGCGCTTTTGCGGCGGGTTGATGTACCTCAGCGGCATGCTCATCATGGCTTGGAATGTGTTCATGACCGCGACAGCAGGCAAGCCTGCCAACGCCACGATCCCATCCGCTTTGGCACACGCCTGAAAGAAACCAGTCATGTCCTTTTCACATGAAAAAGTTGAAACCAACAATTGGTTGATGATCGTTTTGATTTTGCTCGTCGTCGCCGTCGGCGGACTGGTTGAAATCGTTCCACTGTTCTTCCAAAAATCAACCACCCAGCCGATTGCCGGGATCGTGCCGGACTCACCGCTCAAAGTGGTTGGCCGCGATATTTACATTCGTGAGGGCTGCTACAACTGCCACTCCCAAATGATCCGACCGCTGGTGGCAGAAACGCTGCGCTACGGTCACTACTCGGTGGCGGGTGAGTTCGTTTATGACCATCCGTTCCAGTGGGGCAGCAAGCGCACCGGGCCTGACCTGCACCGCGTCGGCGGTAAGTACAGCGACGAGTGGCAGCGTCTGCACCTGATCAGTCCACGCGACTTGGTACCCGAGTCCATCATGCCCGCCTATCCTTGGCTTGAAAAAACACCGGCTGACGCTGACTCCATTCAACGTCACATGAAAGCGCTGCGCGCGGTGGGTGTTCCCTACACCGACGAACAGATTGCCTCAGCCCCGGCCGAACTCAAAGACAAGACCGAGTTAGATGCGCTGATTGCGTACTTGCAGGGTCTTGGTCTGGCTCTTAAATAACAGGAGACCGAGATGACTATGGATATCAATGTGTTGCGAAGCATCGTGACAGTGGCCGCCTTTGTGGTGTTTGTCGGCATTTTGGTGTGGGCCTGTTTGCCTTCCAAACAAGCCCAGTTTGATGAAGCGGCGCAGTTGCCCTTCAAGTCAGAATAGGAGCAGGGTTCATGAGTGATTTCATCAATGGTTTCTGGCCTTGGTATGTGGCCGCCATCAGTCTGGTGTCTATCTTGGCCTGCGCTTTGCTGCTGTGGCTGGCCGGCAAGGCGACCGTCAACACAGACGCCAGCAAGGCGGGTGACAACACGACGGGGCATGTGTGGGATGAAGACCTGCGCGAGCTGAACAACCCCTTGCCACGATGGTGGATGTGGCTGTTTATTTTGACGGTGGTTTTTGGTCTGGGCTACTTGGCCATCTTTCCAGGCTTAGGAAGCTACAAAGGGCTCTCCAAGTGGTCAACTCAGGCTGAACACAAAGATGACGTTGAGCGCATGCGGGCCGAGTTAGCGCCGCTCTATGCCGAATTTTCGGCGCAGTCGGTTGACGCGCTGTCGCGTGATCCACGTGCTCTGGCCATCGGTGAAAGGCAGTTCATGAACACCTGCTCGCAGTGCCATGGTTCAGACGGGCGCGGCAGCAAGTCGTACCCGAACCTGACCAACGGCAATGCGGCTTGGCTGGGCGAGCGAAACGGTGATCACATCGTCCAGACAGTTACCAACGGCCGCGTTGGAATGATGCCGCCAATGGGCGCGGCCATCGGTAGCGAAAGCGACATCACGGATGTGGCCCATTACGTACTCTCGTTGTCGGGCAGTCCGAACAATGAAATCAAAGCATTCAATGGCAAGCAAAAATTTGCAGTCTGCGCCGCTTGTCATGGCATGGATGGCAAGGGCAACAAGGCCTTAGGGGCTCCCAACTTGACCGATGACTATTGGTTGCACGGCTGGGGCGAGGCGGCCATTGTGAATGCCATCAAATACGGCAAAAACAATGTGATGCCAGCGCAAGCGCCGAAGCTCACGCCTGAGCAGATTCATGTGGTGGCGGCGTACGTACTGAGCTTGGGCGGCGTGAAACCGGCCGCCAAGTAAGCTCGATTAATTTGACCAAACGCGCCCTAGGGAGCGTTCCACAACGACAGTCACCGCAAGGGCTACACGAGTCTTGCGGTAGAGGAGATTTTCAGTGCCAGGTTCCCCAGACAGCCAACGCGCCACACCCAGGGTGAACAAGGTGATCCCGATTGTGCCGGTCAAGGTGGCGTCCACAAGCCCTGCCGCAGATGGCGCAGGCGAGGACTCGAGTGTGGTGGCCTCGCTGTATCAATCCGACAAAAAGATTTATGCGCGTAGCGTCTCCGGCTGGTTCAGTCATTGGCGCTGGGCTATGGTCTGGATTACACAATTAGTCTTTTATGGTCTGCCTTGGTTGTCCATCCATGATCGGCAGGCGATGCTGTTCGACTTGGTGTCTCGCCGCTTTTATATTTTCAACTTGGTGCTGTACCCGCAAGACCTGATTTACCTGACAGGTTTGCTCATCATCAGTGCGCTGTCTCTGTTTTTATTCACCGCTGTTGCTGGCCGCTTGTGGTGCGGTTACGCCTGCCCACAAACGGTGTACACCGAAATTTTCATGTGGGTCGAGCGCAAGATTGAAGGTGATCGCGCCGCCCGCATGCGTTTAGACAACTCTGCCATGGGTGTCAACAAGTTGGCGCGTAAAGGGGCCAAGCACGCTGTGTGGATTGCCATTGGTTTGTGGACGGGCTTCACCTTTGTGGGCTACTTTTCGCCGATTCGCGAGTTGGCGCTTGAAGTTAGCCGCTTGTCGCTGGGGCCATGGGAATGGTTCTGGATTCTCTTTTACGGATTTGCCACTTACGGCAATGCGGGCTGGATGCGTGAGCAGGTTTGCAAGTACATGTGCCCGTATGCGCGTTTCCAGAGTGCCATGTTTGACCGAGACACATTGATCGTGACCTACGACGAGGCGCGTGGAGAAGGGCGTGGCGTTCGGCCTCGCAGTGACACCACCGCCGCTTATCAAGCTAAAGGTCTGGGCGACTGTATTGACTGCGGTTTGTGCGTTCAGGTCTGCCCGACTGGCATCGACATTCGCAACGGTCTGCAGTACGAGTGCATTAGCTGCTCCGCGTGCATTGACGTTTGCGACACTGTCATGGACAAAATGCACTACCCGCGCGGTCTGATTCGTTACAGCACGCCCAATGGCATCAAGCTCAAGCTGTCGAGCGCCGACATGATTCGACGGGTCTTGCGGCCACGTGTCTTGATATATACCGCTGTGCTGTTGACCATCAGCTTCTCCGTGCTGGGTAGTTTGGTCACGCGTGCACCGTTCAAGGTCGATGTGGTCCGCGACCGCGGTTCTTTGGCGCGTGTGGTCGAGCGCGGGCAGATTGAAAATGTCTACCGACTGCAACTCATGAATGCGACAGAAGTGCAGCAGCAATACCATTTGCGTGTGTCGGGCCTACACGGTGCGCAGATTGTTTCTGACGCTACGGTCACAGTTGAGGCGGCCGGTTCGCGCTGGGTACCTGTAAGGGTACAGGCGCCACCTGATGCTATTGCCGCAGGCTCGCACGTCATGACTTTTCTGATCTCTGCTGATAGCGGGCAGGGTGAGCGGGCAGAAAAATCTGTCTTTTTGGTGCCACGCTAGTGCTTCAAGCACTCATGAAAGAAAACGACCATGTCTCAAGTTGACAACTTATCAAGCCAACGACCTCCTTCACAGGATCGTCCCTGGTGGAAAGAGCCGTATGTGTGGATGGTGATTTCCGGGCCGCTGTCTGCAGTGATTGCCTGCGGCATCACCGCTGTCTACATATTGCAGGGACCGGACGCAGTTGTGTCTGAAGAGCATTACCGTGAAGGCATTGCCATCTCAAGGGAAGTAGACGCAGCTAAGCCGCCCATGCAGCCCGCCAACGTTGCGCGCAATCACAGTGCCACCGGAGGCAAGACCGATGAAAAACCTTGAATCTTCCAAACTGCGCAATGCGGCCTTGATTTTGTGGCCCTCTTTTTTGGCCGCCTGCCTGCTCGAGGCGTTGGTTTTTGCGGTGGTCGACCCGAGTGAGTTGAATTGGTCTGGCCACGAGTCACTGCCAACGCGACAAGGTGTTTACACCGTGGCCTTCTTTTTATTTTGGTCGATCAGCATGGCTTGCTGTAGCTTGGTGTTGTGGCTTTCAAAGCCGGAACATCAAGTCAATAGGCAAGAGCTCAGTGATTGACTTGTGAATTGACGATACGTTTCAGCGCATCGGCATCGCGGATGTTGATTTGCCGCTGCTTGACTTCGACGATGCCCTCGTCGGAAAACTTTGAAAAAGTGCGGCTGACGGTTTCGAGCTTCATGCCCAAGTAGCTGCCAATTTCTTCTCGCGTCATGCGCAGTATCAGTTCAGTCTTTGAAAAGCCACGGGCCTGTAAGCGCTGAACCAGATTCAGTAAAAAAGCGGCTAAGCGTTCTTCGGCTCGCATACTTCCGAGCAGCAGCATGACGCCATGCTCACGGACAATTTCACGACTCATGACCTTGTGCACATGGTGCTGAAGTGCGGTGACCTCACGGGAGATTTCTTCAATGCGGTCAAACGGCATGACGCAGACTTCGGCGTCTTCCAGGGCCGTCGCATCGCAGGTATGCAGGTCGTTGACGATGCCGTCCAAGCCGATGATTTCACCGGCCATCTGAAAGCCGGTGACTTGATCCCGACCGTCTTCAGTGGTCACGCTGGTTTTAAAAAATCCACTGCGTATCGCATACAAGGATGTGAAATTCTCACCATTGTGAAACAGCGATGCGCCCCGTTTGACGGTCCGACGGGTGGCAACCAGCTCGTCAACGCGAACAAGTTCTTGTGCATTCAGGCCAAGGGGCAAGCACAACTCGCGTAAGTTGCAATTGGAGCAGGCGACTTTAATGGATTCCTTGTTCATTTGGCGATTTTCGTTGAATCTGGGTATTTCTCCTAGCTATTATTTAGTTTTTGACGGCTGAGTATCCTCATCAATTTGCAGATAGATGTGCTGATTTGCTTGATCCACATCAACGCAGTAGATACAGAGAAGCGGCAAAGTAGCAGCATTGTTCAAGGGATAAAAAGGATTGAATCATGTGTGCCGTTTCTCCCGACTTATTGCGACGCTTTGACCTCAATGGCCCGCGTTACACCTCGTACCCAACAGCCGATCGGTTTGTGGATGCCTTCACCGCTGAAGATTATGTGCAGGCCATGAAGCTGCGCCGGTCAGCGGCTGCATCCATGAACATGCCGTTGTCTCTTTATGTTCACATCCCGTTTTGCGAGTCGCTCTGCTATTACTGCGCGTGTAACAAAATCGTCACCAAGCACCATGAACGTGCGGAAGAGTACTTGCGATATTTGAGTCGTGAAGTCGACTTGCACACCGCGCATCTGGGTACAGGGCAGGTCATCAGTCAATTGCATTTGGGTGGCGGAACACCGACTTTTTTATCAGATGATGAGCTTCGCGGCCTGATGTTGATGTTGCGCCGCAGTTTTAATTTTGCCCCCGGAGGCGAATACGCCATTGAAGTCGATCCGCGCACTGTTGATGCCAAGCGCTTGGCTGTTTTGGCTGAGTTAGGTTTTAACCGTTTGAGTTTTGGGGTGCAGGATTTTGATCCGATGGTTCAAAAATCTGTACACCGCGTGCAGCCTGCTGAGCAGGTTTTTGCTTTGGTCGAGTCAGCGCGGCAATTAGGCTTTGACTCTATCAACATTGATCTAATCTATGGCCTGCCAATGCAAACCCCCGAGTCGTTTGACCGAACGCTGGCTCAGGTAGCATTGCTACGTCCGGACCGTGTTGCGCTGTATGCCTACGCGCATTTGCCGGAGCGTTTCAAGCCGCAGCGGCGCATCATCACTGCCGAGTTGCCAACCGGGACTGCGAAGATTTCGATGCTCTCACGGTCATTGGCTGCGTTTGAAAAGGCCGGTTACGTCTACATCGGCATGGACCACTTTGCATTGCCAAACGACGCATTGGCGGTGGCCAAGCGACAGGGCAGGTTGCACCGTAACTTTCAGGGCTATAGCACCCAGCCGGACTGTGATCTCATCGCGCTTGGCGTCTCCGCCATTGGCCGGGTCGGTGCAACCTACAGTCAGAACGCCAAAACCATTGAGGCCTATTACGACTTGCTGGACCAAGGTCGGTTGCCTGTGGTGCGCGGCTTGGCGCTGACGCGTGACGACTTGGTAAGGCGCGTTGTCATCATGTCCCTGATGTGTCAGGGGCAGCTTCAGTTCGAGTCGATAGAGCTGGCGTTGTTGATTGACTTTAAGAGCTACTTTGCCAAAGAGTTGGAGGCGTTAGATGAACTGATGGGCCAGGGCTTGGTCACGGTGAACGCCAGCGGGATTGAAGTCACCGCGCAGGGCTGGTTTTTTGTGCGTGCGGTCGCCATGGTCTTTGACCGCTATCTTCAAGCAGATCGCAACCGCAGCAAGTTCTCTAAAATCATTTAAATGCAAACCAGTCTGGCCGCTACCGCCTTGCTCATGGGACTCGCGGGTGGGCCTCATTGCGTGGCTATGTGCGGAGCTGCTTGCGCGGCGATGGGGCGATCAGATGCTGGCACCAATGCTCGCGCACTGTGGACATTTCAGGTCGGTCGGCTGGTCGGCTATTCCACCTTGGGCGGTTTGGCGGCGGCTTCGATGCAAGGTCTGGGATGGCTGAGCATTCAGTCTGCAGCATTGCGTCCGGTTTGGACCCTGCTGCATGTGGCCGCGGCCTTGTTGGGCTTGATGTTGCTGTTGCAAGCACGTCAACCGCTATGGCTTGACGTGAGTGCCCGCAAAGTTTGGCGTCGTATCCGCAACGCCACACAGGGTTCTGGCAAGGCGGCCAGTGCCTCTGCGCCATTGGTGCTCGGTGCGGCGTGGTCGCTGTTGCCATGCGGCTTGCTGTATTCGGCTTTACTGGTGGCCGCTCTCAGCCCCAGCGCCGTCCAAGGGGCGGGCGTTATGGCGCTCTTTGCCGTGGGCAGCGGCATCAGTCTGATGGCCGGTCCGTGGTTATGGTTGAGGCTGCGAGGCCCTGAGTCAGGCGCATGGGCCATCCGGCTGGCCGGTGCGGCTTTGTTGGCCAGTTCGGTTTGGGCTTTGTGGATGGGTTTGGTGCACGACACCGCACCCTGGTGCGTGACGGTCTGAGCGCCTTGCTAGCTCGCGCAATTCGACTCAGATAGCTCTTACAATCCGCTTTTCTCAAGCCGGCCAGAGGTGGCTAGGCGCTTGCTGCAACCTGCTTCTCGGACTCAACAACATCATGAACAAGTACCTGTGGTCTTTTGCCTTGTCAGCGCTGGCCTTGACGGCCTGCGGCAAGAAAGACGGGACAGAGACAACCGCCGCAACCGCCGCTGGCGCAGAAGAAAAAATTCTGAACATCTACAACTGGCCCGACTACATCGCCCAGGACATGGTGGCCAACTTCACGCAAGAAACCGGCATCAAGGTCAACTACCAGACCTTTGAAAACAACGAAGCCCTGCACGCCAAGCTGGTCGCAGGCAACACCGGCTACGACATCGTGGTGCCCGGCGCGGTGTTTGCCAAGCCGCAAATCGACGGTGGCTTGCTGCTCAAACTCGACAAAGCCAAGTTGCCAAACGAAGTAAATCTCGACCCTGCCATCATGGCCAAGCTGTCGGCGATTGACCCCGGTAATCAATATTTGCTGCCCTGGGCCTGGAGCTTCACCACCGTTGGTATCAACAAAGGCAAAGTCGCTGCTGCGCTGGGCAATACGCCCCTGCCTGGCAACGCTTGGGAGTTGGTTTTTAATCCGTCATATGCCGATAAACTCAAGTCCTGTGGCATCGCCTTTTTAGATTCACCGACTGAAGTGATCCCGCCGGCCTTGCATTACTTGGGCAAGAATGCATATTCGAACGAGCCGGCTGATCATCAGGCGGCTGCCGCCTTGCTGGCCAAGGTGCGGCCAGACATTCGGATGTTCAGCAGCACCATGATTGACGACTTGGCCGGGGGTAAGGCTTGTGTGGCGTTGGCTTGGGCGGGGGACATTAATATCGCCCGACAGCGCGCGATCGAAAACAAGAATGGTCAGGACATTGAAGCGCTGTTGCCAAGCACTGGGGGGTTGATCTTTTTTGACACGCTGGCGATTCCCAAAGATGCCAAACACCCCAATAACGCGCATGCCTTCATGAACTATTTTCTACGCCCCGAGGTCTCTGCCTCGCTGACCAACGAGTTGCGTTATGCCACCGCGAACATGGCCAGTCTGCCCAAAGTGATGGCACTAATCGCTCATGACAAAGCGGTCTTCCCGGACGCGGCTAATCTACAAAAAATGGTCTCTCCGGCCAGTTTCAGCAACGAAGCAAGGGCCTCGATGGCGAATGCGTTCACGGCCTTCAAAAGAGGGCAGTGAACGACATGAATCCGCCTGTTGCACGCACCGATGGATTTTTGAAAGCTGACGGCATTACCAAACTTTTTGACGATGTGACCGCTGTTGATGACGTGTCATTGAACGTCAAGAAGGGCGAAATCTTTGCACTGCTTGGCAGTTCTGGCTGTGGCAAGTCGACCCTGTTGCGCATGTTGGCCGGCTTTGAGTCGCCGACCTCAGGGTCGGTGATGTTGGATGGCGTGGACATCACCTTGCTACAGCCCTATGAGCGGCCGATCAACATGATGTTCCAGTCTTATGCGCTGTTTCCGCACCTCAGCGTTTGGGACAACATCGCGTTTGGGCTGAAGCGTGAAGGCCTGCCTAAGGCAGAGATCGCTGAGCGGGTCGAGGAGATGTTGCGGCTGGTGCAGCTCACGGCACTTGCTAAGCGCAAGCCGCATCAGCTTTCGGGTGGCCAGCAGCAGCGTGTCGCTTTGGCTCGCAGCTTGGCCAAACGACCGCAACTTTTGTTGCTTGACGAGCCTTTGGGAGCGCTCGATAAAAAACTCCGCGAGCAAACCCAGTTCGAGTTGGTCAACATCATTGAGACTGTCGGCGTGACCTGCGTGATGGTCACGCACGACCAAGAAGAAGCCATGTCGATGGCCTCGCGCATTGCTGTGATGAACCAGGGGCGCGTATTGCAGGTGGGCACGCCGCGTGAGATATATGAACATCCAAATTGCCGCTTTGTCGCTGACTTCATTGGACAGGCTAATCTGTTTGACGGTGTGCTCAGTCTGGATGAGCCTGATCGTTGCGAGATCACCACGCCTGAGGGCGTGATCCATGTCGGACATGGCGTCGCGGGGACGCCTGGGATGGCGTTGGCCGTTGCCGTCCGTCCTGAAAAAATCAACATGGCTAAAAGTCGGCCTGTTGCGGCGCATAACCTCTTCATGGGTACTGTCCGGGAGGTCGCCTACTTTGGCAGCTACAGCACCTTCATCGTGGACATGTCTAATGGCAAATCAGTGAAGATCACCGACAGCAACACGGCGCGGCAAGACCTGACCGGCATCACTTGGAACGATGTGGTGTATTTCTGGTGGAGCGACTCATCCGCCGTGACACTGAGCTTATAAAGCCGTGGCTATGAAAGATCTGTTGGCGTTTAAGTTTGGGCCCGGGCGTCGCTTTGTCATCGGCGTGCCGTTTCTTTGGCTGCTGGTTTTTTTCGTCTTGCCTTGTCTGATTTTGCTGCGCATCAGCATCACCGACATGGGCATTGGCGTGGACCCGTTTGCGCCCTTGATTGCTTCGGCCGACGGTGTTTGGCGCTTGGTCTTCAAGTACGATAATTATGCCGCCATTTTTCGGGATGCCAGCGCTGGTTTTGGCCGAACCATTTACATGGACGCGTACGTGACCTCGGTGAAGTACGCCTGCTTAACGACTTTGTTTTGTTTACTGACCGGTTATCCGTTTGCGTACTTCATTGCGCGTTCAAGGCCGACTATTCGGCCAGCTTTGTTGATGTTGGTGATGCTGCCGTTCTGGACGTCTTTCTTGCTGCGCGTCTACGCTTGGAAGGGGATCCTCGCCGATCAAGGCCTCATCAACAACGCCTTGATGGCGCTCGGTCTGATCAACGAGCCGATCCACATGCTTTACACCGACATCTCAATGCTGGTCGGTATGACCTATGTGTACTTGCCCTTCATGGTGTTGCCGCTGTACGCCACGCTGGTGAAAATGGATCTCAGTTTGTTGGAGGCTGCGCATGATCTCGGCGCCAGCCCATGGCAAGCTTTCTGGCTCATTACCGTGCCTTTGAGCAAGGCCGGAATTGTCTCGGGAGCGATGCTGGTCTTCATTCCGTGCATCGGTGAGTTTGTGATTCCTTCTCTGCTGGGCGGGGCTGAAAACATCACGATAGGGCGTGTGGTGTGGGACGAAATGTTCAGCAGCAACAACTGGCCTCGCGCCTCGGCCTTGGCCGTTGTCATGATTTTTCTGATTCTTATTCCATTGGCGCTTTACTACCATTACAGTGCTGAGCCGCGTACGAATTCAGGCGTGAAATCGGTGGTCTGACATGCGCGCGATCAATCGTTTTCTTCAGGCACATCTGGGTCGCATCTGGTTGCTGGTGGTCTATCTCTTTTTGTACGCGCCGTTGGTCTTCTTAATTGTTTTTTCTTTCAATAGTACGCGTCAAGACGGCGTCTTCACCGGCTTTTCTTGGCGCTGGTACAGCGCCCTGTGGGCCGATACGCGTTTGGTTGAGGGTTTCATGTTGTCACTTAATGTGGCGCTTGTGACTGCCACACTGTCGGCCATTCTTGGATCGATGGCTGCTTTTGTTCTAGTGCGTTACGAGCGATTTCGAGGCCGGCCAATTTTCATGGGTCTAGTCAATGCGCCACTGGTGATGCCCGAGGTGATCATTGGCTTGTCGCTGCTGCTCTTGATGGTGGCTGTGCAGCGCATCACAGGCTGGCCAGACCGCGGTATGGGCACTATTGTGCTTGGGCACACCTTGCTAGGCATGGCTTATGCGACGGTGGTGATTCAGTCGCGGCTGCGTGAAGTAGACCGCTCGATTGAAGAGGCTGCAATGGATTTGGGTTGTCGGCCGCTGCAGGTGTTTTTTCTGGTCACGCTCCCGAGCATTGCACCGGCCATGGTGGCTGCTTGGCTGTTGACATTCACGCTATCGTTCGACGATGTGGTGATTTCTGAATTCTTGTCAGGTCCTGGTGTGACAACGTTGCCGCAAGTGATCTTCAGCTACGCACGACGCGGCATCAACCCGTCGATCTATGCGGCTGCCACTTTGTTGATTTCCTTGGTCAGCATGGGTGTCATTGTTTATAGCGTCTACGTGGCTAGGCAGCAGCGCCTGCGGTTGCGTGAGGTCAACGCCGCCGTGAGCGTCAGCGCATGAATGTGATTCGTTTTCCACGACATCAAACTAATTTTCACAATGCGGGATTGTTCGATGCTGCGCTGCACAATAATTTCTCAATATGAGAAATTACTTTTTGTATTGTGGAATATGATCTCTATCTTATTGATTTTAAACGGAAAAATTTATATCTTATATAAGACATAAGAGCTGTTGAATCGGCCCTCAAAGACTTAAAGTGAAGCGGTCAACAAGCACGGAACTTGGCCTTCAGCGAGAAAACCTCGCTACCCCTGTCACCTAGTTTGTTGTAACGGTTTTTTTAACTTCAGGAGTGATCACATGCCACAGCACCTCACCGAACAACTCAGCCGCGAACAGCAAATTGCCGTTCTCGAAAAAGATTGGGCAACTAACCCTCGCTGGAAGGGCATCAAACGCGGTTACAGCGCCGCTGACGTCGTTCGCCTTCGCGGATCGTTTCCTATTGAACACACGTTGGCCCGCCGCGGTGCTGAAAAGCTCTGGAACTTGCTGCATACCGAGGCGTACGTTAATACGCTGGGCGCGTTAACGGGCGGCCAAGCCATGCAGCAGGTCAAGGCCGGTGTGAAGGCGATTTACTTGTCGGGTTGGCAGGTTGCTGCTGACAACAACACGTACTCCTCGATGTACCCTGACCAATCGCTGTACCCGGTGGACTCGGTGCCTAAGGTCGTTGAAACAATCAACAACACTTTCCGCCGTGCGGACGAAATTCAGCATGCCAAAGGCATTGACACGGGCGACAAGGATTACATCGATTACTTCGCTCCTATCGTGGCCGATGCTGAAGCCGGTTTCGGCGGCGTGCTGAATGCCTTCGAGTTGATGAAGTCCATGATAAAAGCGGGTGCAGGTGCGGTGCACTGGGAAGATCAACTGGCCTCCGTCAAGAAGTGTGGCCATATGGGCGGCAAGGTGTTGTTACCGACACGCGAAGCCTGCCAAAAGCTGATCGCTGCCCGCATGGCTGCCGACGTCTGCGGCGTGCCGACGCTGGTGATTGCCCGTACGGATGCTGAAGCCGCTGACCTGTTGACCTCGGATTACGATGAGCTAGACAAACCTTTCTTGACTGGCGAGCGCACCTCTGAGGGTTTTTACAAAACCCGTAAGGGCATGGACCAAGCGATTGCTCGCGCTGTGGCCTACGCCCATTACGCCGACTTGGTGTGGTGCGAAACCGGTACGCCAGACTTGGCATTTGCCAAGAAATTTGCTGACGCTGTGCACAAAGTACACCCCGGCAAAATGCTGGCCTACAACTGCTCGCCGTCGTTCAATTGGAAGAAAAACTTGGACGATGCGACCATCGCCAAGTTTCAGCGCGAGCTCGGCGCCATGGGTTACAAGTACCAGTTCATCACGCTCGCTGGCATTCACTCCATGTGGTACAACATGTATGACTTATCGCAAGACTATGTCAAGCGCGGTATGACGGCCTACATCGAGAAGGTGCAAGAGCCTGAATTCGCAGCCCGCGACCGTGGCTACACCTTTGTGTCGCACCAGCAAGAAGTTGGCACCGGTTACTTCGATGAAGTCACCACCGCCATTCAAGGCGGCAAGTCTAGCGTGACGGCTCTAACCGGTTCAACCGAAGAAGAGCAGTTCCACTGAGATTGAGCAGAGCCGGGGCGGCGTAAAATCCCGCCATTCCGGCTTATCCAGAGAAAGCGCGGCTCGTCCGCGCTTTCTCTTTTCCCTTTTTGAAAACCATGATCCAAGTCACGCTTCCCGACGCCTCCATTCGCGAATTCCCGCAAGCTGTCACTGTCGCTGAAGTGGCCGCCTCTATTGGTGCCGGCTTGGCTAAAGCGGCGTTGGGCGGCAAGGTCAATGGCCAGTTAGTCGACACGAGTTACGTGATTGAAACAAACAGCGCGCTCGCCATCATCACGGCCAAAGATGCCGAAGGGCTGGAGCTGATTCGTCACTCGGCCGCGCACTTATTGGCCTATGCCGTGAAGGAGCTTTTCCCGGATGCGCAAGTGACGATCGGTCCGGTCATCGAAAACGGTTTTTTCTACGACTTCTCGTACAAGCGCCCGTTCACGCCCGAAGACTTGGAAGCCATCGAAAAGCGCATGACACAGCTCGCAGCCAAAGATGAAGTGGTCACTCGCCGAGTGCTGCCGCGTGATGAGGCCGTGGCGCATTTCAAATCAATCGGTGAGCATTACAAGGCGGAGATCATCGCCAGCATCCCGGCCAACGAAGACGTCTCGCTGTACCGCGAGGGCGCTTTTGAAGATCTGTGCCGAGGCCCTCACGTGCCAAGCACCGGCAAACTAAAGTTTTTCAAACTCATGAAGCTGGCCGGCGCCTATTGGCGCGGCGACCATCGCAATGAAATGTTGCAGCGCATTTACGGGACGGCCTGGGCCAGCAAAGACGAGTTGCAGCAGCACCTGACGCAACTCGAAGAAGCCGAAAAACGCGACCACCGCAAGCTGGGCAAAGAGCTCGACCTGTTTCACATCGACGACCATGCGCCCGGTTTGGTGTTTTGGCACCCGAAAGGCTGGACGGTCTGGCAGGGCGTCGAGCAGTACATGCGCAAGGTCTATCAAGACAATGGTTACCTAGAGGTCAAGGGCCCACAGATCATTGACAAGACGCTGTGGGAAAAAACTGGCCACTGGGACAAGTACCGTGACAACATGTTCACGACCGAAAGCGAAAAGCGCGAATACGCGCTGAAGCCGATGAACTGCCCGGGTCACATCCTGATCTTCAAGCAAGGCATCAAGAGCTACCGTGATCTGCCGCTGCGTTACGGCGAGTTCGGTCAGTGCCACCGCAATGAGCCTTCGGGTGGCTTGCACGGCATCATGCGTGTGCGCGGTTTCACGCAAGATGACGGTCACATTTTTTGCACTGAAGAGCAGATTCTCAAAGAGTGTGTCGACTACACAACCCTGTTGCAGAAGGTCTACACGGACTTCGGATTCAAGAACATTATTTACAAAGTAGCCACTCGACCCGAAGCCCGCATTGGGTTGGACGAAAGTTGGGACAAAGCCGAGCATGCCTTGATGGAAAGCTTGCGCGCGTCGGGTTGCGAGTTTGAAATTGCCCCTGGCGATGGGGCTTTCTACGGCCCCAAAATTGAATACACGCTGAAAGATGCGTTGGGCCGTCAGTGGCAATGCGGCACGATGCAAGTCGACTTCTCGATGCCAGAACGTCTTGACGCGGAATACGTCGGCGAAGACGGTGCCCGTCATCGTCCTGTCATGCTGCACCGCGCGATCGTCGGCAGCCTTGAGCGCTTCATTGGGATTTTGATTGAAGAGCATGCCGGTGCACTGCCGACCTGGCTCGCGCCGGTGCAAGTGTCAGTGCTCAACATCACTGAAGCGCAAGATGATTACTGTCGCGAAATTGTCAAAACGCTGCAGAATCAAGGGCTTAGGGTTCAGCTAGATTTACGTAATGAAAAAATAACGTATAAAATACGAGAGCACTCAATGCAGAAGGTACCTTATATCCTTGTTGTAGGCGACAAAGAAAAGGCCGCTGGAGCTGTTGCAGTGCGCGCCCGGGGTAACAAAGACCTTGGCGTGATGTCTCTTGATGCCTTTGCCTCGCAAATCGCCTCAGACATCACACAAAAAGCCTGACTCGTTCACTTTTGTTGATCAAATCAGTCTGTCGTCCTTGTGGGGCGGGCGAAAGCTGCTATGGCTTTTATAGCAATATTTGAAGGACTCGACCATCGCTACTGAATTTCGTGACCGTCGTCACCGTGAAGAACGCAAGCATCGCTTGAACCGTGAAATCATGGCCCCTGAAGTGCGTCTGAGTGGGCCAGACAATGAACCCTTGGGCATTGTCAGCATCATGGAGGCGTTGCGCTTGGCCGGTGAGGCTGATGTCGATCTCGTTGAGATTTCGCCCACGGCGGT
>CANFWV010000018.1 GCA_947450695.1 Comamonadaceae bacterium | reverse complement strand
CGATGCTGGAGTTCGAGGGCAAGAGTTACCGACTCAAAGAAGCGGCCGCCCGCATCGCCGTGACCGGCGATTCGTCATAATCTAGACGTCCTCCCATGGAGGAGTTTGACTGGCCATAAGTGGGGGAATTTGAACTGGCCATCGGGGATGAATGTCATCAACCATTGAAGGAACAATCTGATGTTATTGAAAAAGCGGGGTTTCGCCTTGTCCCTAGGCGTGGGTCTGTTGGCTGTGGTGTGCGTCGCGCAAGCTCAAACCGATATTCCCACCTCGCAAAACATGTTGTACGTCAAGAGTCTTGCTGCCAGCTGCGCAGCCTGTCATGGTACGGACGGCAAAGCAGCTGAAGGCTCGCAAATCGCGTCACTGGCCGGGCTCGACAAAAATTACCTTGCCTCGCAAATGAAGGCCTTCAAGGCCGGCACCCGCCCCGCCACCGTTATGCACCAGATCAGCAAGGGCTATAGCGACATCCAGATCGACACCATCGCCAGTTATTTTGCAGCCCTGAAAAAATAAAGAACGACCATGACGATCACCTCAACTGCGTTGCTCACGCAGGCCCGTCTACAACGCCGCACTCTGCTGCAATCCACGGCAGCACTCGGGCTGCTCGGCTTGGCGGGTTGCGCCAGCAGTTCCGTTCCAGCACGCGCCAAGGTGGTCGTGATTGGTGGCGGCTACGGTGGCGCCACTGCCGCCAAGTACGTGCGCATGTTCTCGGACTACAAGATCGACGTGGTGTTGATTGAGCCAGAGGACGCCTTCATGTCCTGCCCAATTTCAAATCTGGTGCTGAGCGGCGGGAAGCAACTCGCAGACATCACAGTGCCGTACACGGCGCTCAGCCGTCGTCACGGCATCACCGTGGTCAAAGACATGGCTAACGCTATCGACACCCGACTCAAGACGGTCACGTTGGCTGGCGGTGCGAAGATCGCTTACGACAAGCTAGTGGTGTCGCCCGGGGTTGAACTGATGCTGGACAGCATCGACGGCCTGACAGCCGCACACGCATCAGGGCAAATTTTGCAGGCTTGGAAAGCAGGCGCTGAAACGGTGGCCTTGCGCCGGCAACTCGAAGCCATGCCCGACGGCGGCGTCTTTGCGATCGCCATTCCTGAAGCACCCTATCGTTGCCCGCCCGGCCCTTACGAGCGGGCGTCGGTGGTTGCTGGCTACTTCAAGGCCTTCAAGCCGCGTAGCAAGGTGCTGATACTGGACGCTAACCCCGATGTCACCTCCAAGGGTCCTCTATTCAAAAAAGTATGGGCAGAGCAGTACAAGGGCATGGTTGAGTACCGCAGCCAGCACAAAACTGTGGCGGTTGATGCCAACGCGGGTGTCATCAAGTTCGAAATTCAAGACGACGTCAAGGCGCAGGTGCTGAACGTTTTGCCGCCTATGCGTGCAGGCCGTATTGCCGTGCAAGCCGGGCTGAACAACCAGGCCAACAGCCGTTGGTGCGGTGTTCATTTTCTCAACTTTGAATCGACCGCGGCCAAAGACGTCCACGTGCTCGGCGACGCGATTCAAATTGCCCCGGCCATGCCGAAGAGCGGTCATATGGCGAATGGCCATGGCAAAGTGGCAGCAGCCGCCATCGTGGCGGAATTGTCTGGCTGGGACATCAACCCCGCGCCGATGCTCTCCAACACTTGCTACAGCTTTGTTGACAATAAAAATGTCGTCCATGTGGCCAGCGTCCATGAATACGTCGCATCTGAAAAAACCTTCAAGGCGGTCGCCGGGGCAGGTGGCCTGAGTTCGGCACCGAACGAACTCGAAGGCGTCTACGCACTCAACTGGGCCAGCAACATCTGGGCAGATACACTGCTCTGAATGGCGGGGCATGGGCCCCGCTTTTTTTATTCCTGCGGCCACGGCTTGAACGTGGGGCCTGCCTGAGCTTTTATGCAAGAAACCCAAGACCAAACACCTCTGTGGCAACAGTTACAAGGGGCTGCCACCCTGCTGCTCGCCGTGCGCGACGGCCGTTCCATGACAGCTGAACTTGAGCGTGTGCCGCCACACCTCCGCCCGGGCGTGCAGGCCCTGGGCTTTCATGCGCTGCGCTGGCTCGGGCGGGCTGAAGCTTTGCGCCAGCAATTGGCCAGCCGGCCGCCGCCTCCCGAAGCCGACGCATTGCTGTGCGTCGCTCTGGCACTGGCCTCAGAGGTCGACGACTCGCTCTACACCGAATACACGCTGGTAGACCAAGCCGTTGAAGCCGCTAAAAACAGTGAAGAAACCCGCCATCAGGCCAGTTTCATCAATGGCTGCCTGCGGCGATTTTTGCGTGAACGTGACGCCATGCTGGCCATTTGTGAGCGTAAACCGCAAGCCGTCTGGAACCATCCGCAGTGGTGGGTTGACCGGGTCCGCAAAGACCACCCGGACGTTTGGCAAACTATTTTGGTGGCCAATAACAGCCGGGCGCCACTGACGCTACGCGTCAATACGCGCCAAACCACGCAAGTCGACTACTTGCAAACACTACAAGACAATGGCATTGAGGCAGCACCTGTCGGCGATCACGGCATTATTTTGGGCAGCCCGCGCGCAGTGACCCGATTGCCGGGTTATGCCGAAGGTCATTTTTCTGTGCAGGATGCGGGCGCGCAACTTGCCGCTCCTTTGCTGCTGAATGGGCTTCAGGCCAGCATCCAGCCACGCCTGCGTCTGCTCGATGCCTGTGCGGCACCCGGCGGCAAAACTGCCCATTTGTTAGAGTTGGCGGATGCCGATGTCATCGCGCTGGACATTGATGCAGAGCGTTGCACCCGTGTGCAGAAGAATCTAGACCGCTTGCAATTGCAGGCGCAGATCATGGTCGCCGACGCTGGTCTGCCCGACGCTTGGTGGGACGGCCAACTGTTTGACGGCATCTTGCTCGATGCACCGTGTACCGCCTCGGGCATTGTGCGACGTCATCCCGACGTTCGCTGGCTCCGCCGCCCAACTGACATCGCACAACTTGCCGCGCAACAGACCAGGTTACTGGAGGCTCTGTGGCCATTGTTGCGTGTGGGTGGGCGTTTGCTCTATTGCACTTGCTCGGTTTTCAGGGCGGAAGGCGAGCAACAGATACAAACGTTTCTTATGCACCACACTGACGCGCAATTAAGGCCATCGCCAGGACATTTGCTACCTCAAAGCAAGACTGCCGGCCCAGTATTCCCGGACAATTTACTTCGTGACTACGATGGTTTTTATTACGCAGTTCTGGAAAAGCGCGCCGCCTGACGTTGGTGCGCGGCGCTTTTTGGCGTCTTCATGTGCAGTTTTGGCCATGGCTTTCATATTGTGTCTGGGCGTCATACCTTCAGCCCATGCAGCCAACGCCCAATTGACTCAACTGCGAACCGAGCGCACTGACGACGGGGTTTATCTGAACGCCGCCGTGGCATTTGAGCTCCCACATGTTGTTGAAGACGCATTGCTCAAGGGGATCGCGCTATTTTTCGTGATCGAAGTCGATATCTACCGAGATCGTTGGTACTGGACTGACCAACGTGTGGCCACTGCCGCCCGTACCATCCGCTTGGCCTATCAGCCATTGACTCGGCGCTGGCGGGTCAACATTGGTTCTGGGCTGATCGGGGCATCGCTGGGTTTGCGTGCCACTTTCAACCAGAATTACGATACCTTGCCGGAGGCGATGTCGGCTGTCCAGCGCGTGGCTCGTTGGAAGGTTGCGGAGCTGGCAGATGTGCGGTCTGGCAGTGACCACAATCTCTCTTTTAGCTTCAAGCTTGATTTATCGCAGCTGCCCAGGCCGTTTCAGATTGGAGTGGCTGGTCAGCGTGATTGGAGCATCGTCATAGAAAACGCCCAGCCGCTAGTGCTCCAAGCGACGCGACCCGTTGAACCTGCAAAAGACACTTCAGTTGAGGCGAGCAAGTGATTTTGGAAACCACCGTTGCAGCGCTTCGCAGCAGCCGTGCATTTCGTTGGACTTTGGCGGTCGGCGTCGGCGTGATTGTGGCGCTTGGCTTGGTGCTGATCTTTTTGCTCACGCAGGCAACGGGTAACCGGGAGCTTTACGAGCGCAACTACCCGATTCTTTTTGGCCTGAACATTGGCGTTGCCACACTGCTGTTGGTGGTCATCGGCTGGATCACACTGCGGCTCGTGCTGCGCTTGCGTCAGCGCAAGTTTGGCAGCCGGTTACTGGTTAAATTGGCGGCGATTTTTGCGCTGGTCGGACTGTTCCCGGGCGTCACGATTTACTTCGTTTCGTACCAGTTTGTCTCGCGCTCGATTGAGAGCTGGTTCGACGTCAAGGTCGAAGGCGCTCTTGCTGCCGGACTGAACCTCGGCCGTGTCACGCTAGACACGCTGGCCGCCGATTTGGGAAATCGCACGCGCCTAGCGGCCACTCAGCTGTCTCAATCGACGGATGCATCAGCCAGTCTTGTGCTCGAACGTCTGCGCGATCAACTTGATGCCAAGGACGTGGTTCTATGGAACGCCTCCGGGCAGCTGATCGCCAGCGCCGGCCAGTCACGATTTTTATTGCAGCCCGATCGACCTTCGCCGCAGCAGTTGCGCGCGGCTCGCAGCAAACGAGTGATGACCCAAATTGAAGGCCTTGAAGACGCCGAACTCAGCAGTCCCGCTGCCAATGCGGCACCATCTCGAAAGCCGCGGATCAAGGCGATTGCCCTCGTCAATGATTCCAATTTTGACTTGAACAGCGCGGAACGTTTCCTTCAAATATCTGAAGATTTGCCGGCCGATTTGGTGGCCAATGCGATCGTTGTCCAAGAAGCTAATCGCGAATATCAGGAACTCGCGCTCGCCCGCGACGGCTTGAGAAAGATGTACATCGGCACCCTGACGCTGAGTCTTTTTTTGGCTGTCTTCGGCGCAGTGTTGCTGGCTGTGTTGTTGGGTAGTCAACTGGCTCGGCCGTTGTTGTTGTTGGCCGAAGGTGTCAGGCAAGTGGCGCAAGGCGACCTGCGGCCCAAAGCCGTTCTTGACAGCAATGACGAGCTCGGTGGCCTCACGCGATCCTTCGCTGTGATGACTCAGCAGTTGGCTGATGCCCGTTCTGCGGTGCAACAAAGCATGTCGCAGGTTGATGCGGCGCGGGCTAATTTACAGACCATTTTGGACAACCTCTCGACAGGCGTTCTTGTCCTTGACATTCATGGCCATATCCGCTCCAGCAATCCCGGAGCAGTTCGAATTTTGCAAGCGCCAGTGGCGGATTACCAAGGCAAAATATTGAGCGAAGTGCCTGGCTTGGAAGTTTTTGGAAAGGCCGTGCAGGCGCAGTTTGAAGCGTATCTTGCGGAGAATGCCGCTCATGGACTAGAGCATTGGCAGCAGACCTTTGAGCTTCACGGTGGATTTTCAGGGTCGGATGAGGGAGCTGTCTCGCTGATCGCACGCGGTGCCAAGATGCCCGGTACTGAAGAGTGTTTGCTGGTGTTTGACGATGTCTCGGCCATGGTCTCGGCGCAGCGGGCAGAGGCATGGGGAGAAGTAGCTCGACGGCTTGCCCACGAAATTAAAAACCCGTTGACGCCGATTCAACTGTCCGCTGAGCGGCTTGAAATGAAGCTTGCCAACAAACTCGAGCCCATAGAGCAGGCCTTGCTTACCAAGTCAGTCAAGACTATCGTCGATCAAGTCGACGCCATGAAGCGGCTGGTCAACGACTTTCGTGATTACGCTCGCTTACCCGCGGCCGAGCTCAAGCCGATTGACCTGAACGCACTGGTGACCGACGTGATGCAACTCTATGCCAGTGACGCGGCTATCCCTATTCAAGTTGAACTTGATCCTGCCGCGCCACTGATTCGCGGAGACGCTCAGCAGCTTCGTCAAGTCATGCACAACTTGTTGCAGAACGCACAAGATGCACAAGAGTGCCTGCAGCCCCCACAACAAGCACAGGTGACGCTAAAAACTGAATACTCGGCCGCCTCCAAACGCGTGCGTCTGATCGTGCGCGACAACGGCGCAGGTTTTCCTGACAACATCTTGAAGCGCGCCTTCGAGCCTTACGTCACGACCAAGGCCAAAGGCACTGGTCTGGGCTTGGCTGTGGTGAAAAAAATCGCTGACGAACATGCTGCGCGGATCGATATTTCTAACCGCGTTGCCGCAGGGATGGTGCAGGGGGCTCAAGTGTCGTTATCATTCCAAGTTGTGGTTTAACAACACTGGGCTTTTCGGCTCAACAGACACAGCACTGCTAAGGCGAGATTCAATGGCAAATATTTTGGTGGTCGACGACGAGTTGGGCATCCGTGACCTCCTCTCAGAAATCCTAAATGACGAAGGGCATCAGGTCGAACTCGCTGAAAATGCAGCACAAGCGCGTCTTGCACGCGGCCGTGGTCGTCCAGATCTGGTGTTGCTCGACATCTGGATGCCCGATACAGACGGCGTCACGTTGCTCAAAGAGTGGTCCTCTGGCGGCCTTCTCACCATGCCCGTCATCATGATGAGTGGCCATGCCACCATCGACACCGCCGTCGAGGCGACCAAAATTGGTGCCATGGCTTTTCTTGAAAAACCCATCACACTGCAAAAACTTTTGCAAGCCGTTGAGAGCGGTCTGACCCGGCTCAACGTGCGGAAACCCGCCAGTCCGTACGCCTCCTTACCACCGGGTGACATGCCGTTGCAGGGAGGCAATCGCATTGTTCACCCAGAGGCGGTGCAAGACACCAGCCCAAAACCAACGCAAAGTTTTTTGCTTGAAAAGCCACTGCGCGAAGCTCGTGATGAATTCGAAAAAGCCTACTTCGAATTTCATCTTTTTCGCGAAGGCGGTTCCATGACGCGCGTCGCCGAAAAGACCGGACTCGAACGCACGCACCTTTACCGAAAGCTCAAACAACTTGGCGTCGACCTCACGCGTGGCAAACGGCAAGCTTGATTAGACGGAAAGAGCGTTTCCGCTGATATATAATTCGAGGCTTGGCCCGGTAGCTCAGTCGGTAGAGCAGAGGATTGAAAATCCTTGTGTCGGTGGTTCGATTCCGCCCCAGGCCACCAAAATTCAAAGCCAACTGTTCTCAGTTGGCTTTGTCGTTTCTAGAGTAGCGCTGCGAGCAAGGTTGCCTTCTCCGTTTCACATCAAAGCCCCCATTGATTTACTCTCCTCTGCGGCGCAAAGAACTTGTGCAAGGTTATCGGCTTGACGTCTGCATCTACCGGCGAGGCCCTTCCAGTTGGGCGTTGATGGTGATCAGCAGCACAGGTCATTCGAAAGTATGGGATACCGTTTTTGCAACGGAACAACTGGCTTTGAATGAATACCAAGGTATGGTCGATGCGCAACGTGTGGCGCAATCCTTGGGGATGGGGACGGCCATCGAAGACGCGTTAGACCTGAATCCAGCGCTGCTCAAGCCTCATGATCAGCGTATGCGAGATCCGCAGAAGTTGGCAACGTACACCATCCGAAAATTTGAAATTATCAAAAAATACTCGGGTGTCTGGCCTATCAAAAATATGGCCGGGCATAACATCACGGGTTACCTTTATCTAGGGGCACCGCCGGCATGGCCGCACCCGCCGAAAGACGCACCAGGTGCGCCTAGCCATATCGACACAGAGTTCACGGTGGCCACCAAGCACATCGACTTTTATTTGTCGCATGATCGGCGGCTTCAAAAAATGCTGACCAATTGGTATGTGTAGTCTTAACCCGATCAGCATCAGTCCAGCGTATCCCTGCATCCAGCATGAGGCCTTACTAGGAGACCTTTTCTTCTGGTTTGATGGGGCAAGTATTTAAACCTAGCAGGGTGTAGGCCCCGCAAAAGCTAAAAATACCGGTGGCCAAAACGAGGGCACCCAGCCACCCCCAAGAGCCGATGTGACCCGTCGCCGCCAATGCCATGAGAATTAGACCGACAACGATACGAAGGACGCGGTCGATGCCGCCAACATTTTTTTTCATGATGATCTCCTTGATTGAAACGACAGTTTAGGCTGATGCCGGTACATCGGTGTATCCACCGATGGACTGAACTGGTTTAAACGACAAGATAGCGGGCTGATCAATTCATTGAAATAGCCTTATGCCTATCAAGATTTCGGCAGTCGCTGCGCTTGTGACCACTTTTGTGATGACACTCATCTCTGCAGTTGCCGTGCCCGCGCTGGCTCAACCGTACCCGAGCAAGCCAATCAAAATCCTGGTCGGTTTTTCGCCAGGGGGCGGGCCTGACATCATTGCCCGGGTGCTGGCGCAAAAGCTCACTGAAGAGTGGAAGCAGCCGGTGTTGGTTGAAAACCGGGTCGGGGCGGGCAGCAACATCGCGGCCCAAGTGCTGGCTAATTCGCCAGCCGACGGCTACACGCTGCTGTCGGTATCGTCGGCGCATGCCATCTCACCGGCTATCTATGCCAAGCTGCCATACGACGTCTTGAAAGATTTTGCGGGCGTGACCATCACCGCCACCGGCCCGGCCTTGGTGATTGTTTCGCCGCAGTTGGGTGTCAACACGATGCAAGAGTTCATTGCCTTGGCCAAGTCGCGTCCGGGCCAGTTCAACTACTCGTCGGCGGGTATTGGCAGTGGGTCGCAATTTGCGGCTGAATTGTTGAAAGCCCAAGCTGGCCTGGACATGGTGCACATTCCCTTCAAAGGCATACCGGAAGCCTTGGCTGACACCATGTCAGGCCGCACCCAGTTGTTCATCTCGCCTTACGCCAGCGCCATCAATCTGGTGCGCGAAGGCCGGGCTAAGGCGCTGGCCGTGACCAGCACCAAACGCATGGCCGAAATGCCCAACCTTCCGACCGTCGCGGAATCCGGCGTGGCGGGCTACAAGTGGATTTTTTGGTACGGTCTGTTGGCGCCGGCGAAGACACCGCGCGTTATCGTCGACAAGTTGCAGTCGGAAGTCGCTACCATCCTCAAACAACCGCAGGTGCTGCAGCGCTTTGCGCCTTTGGGCATTGAGCCCGTGATCAGTTCTCCCGAAGCGTTTGACCAACTTGTCAGTGACGAAGTCCAGATGTTCAAAAAACTCGCCCAAGCCTCCTCCATCAAAGCAGATTGAAAGACAAGAAAAGCATGAAAGTTCGCGTTAACAACATCGATGTTCACTACACCATTGACGGCGATAGTGGCCCGTGGGTGACTTTGTCGCATTCCCTTGGTTGCAACTTATCGTCCTGGGATGCGCAAGCTGCATTGCTCGCCAAAGACCATCGGGTCTTGCGCTATGACAGCCGCGGTCATGGTCAGACCAGTGCAACTGCAGGGCCGTACACGCTCGCAGAACTGGCAGACGATGTGCACGGTTTATTGACGCATGTCGGTATCGACGAAACGCACTGGATTGGCATTTCTATGGGCGGCATGATCGGACAGACTTATGCGCTGGCACACCCGGGCGTGTTTCAGACGATGGTGCTGGCTGATTCCACCAGCCGCCGACCACCGCAGGCCGCGGCCATGTGGGGCGAGCGTATCAACACCGCTCGCACGCAAGGTATGCAGGGCTTGGTTGAGAGCACGTTGGCACGCTGGTTCACTGAGGGCTATCGAGCGCGACACCCTGAGGTGATGGCGCGCATTGCAGAGGGCATTTTGAACACGCCGGTGGATGGTTTTTGTGGCTGCTGCGAAGCGATCTCAAAAATCGATGTGCTCGACCGTCTGCATGAGATTGCTTGCCCAACCTTGATCATGGTTGGCGAACACGACCATGGCACACCGCCTGAGATGTCACGGCAAATGCACGCCAACATCAAGGGGTCAGAGTTCATGTTGATCAAGGACGCTGCGCACATTGCCAGCATTGAACAGGAAGCCGTTTTCAATCAGGCCATGATGAATTTTTTGAGGAAGCATGGCGCGTGAGTCGGTGTGTTCAATCCTGCACGGATGAATGTGTGTGAATGACGCAGCGCAATCTATCGCCAGCCGACACTTAGACATTTATTTGTTGAGGTGCTTCCAGGCGCTGGTGAGCGAAGCGCATGTCACCCGTGCGGCCGAAAAAATGGGCATTGGACAACCGGCCATGAGCGCAACGCTGGCTCGCTTGCGGTTGATTTTTTCAGACCCTATTTTGGTACGGACTGAAAAAGGAATGGTCGTCACGCCGAGGGCTATGAACGTCCTCATTAAGGTCAACCATGCGGTGGAGTTGATCGATCAGGCTTTAACGGAAGGAATACCTTTTGACCCGGCCAATGCCAACGTGACTTTCCGAATTTCTGCGAGTGAATCGGTTGGGTTTTTATTGGTTCCCAGACTTGTTTCACTGTTGCGTTTGACCGCGCCTGGCGTTACGTTGGAATTCCATACGCCTGAATTACCCGCTGTGCGGCAGGAGTTGGAGGCCGGCGACACGGACTTGGTGGTCGCATTTTTACGCGATCCACCCCAGGGTTTGCGATCTATGTCGCTGATGAGTCAACGCCTTTGTGTGATCGCTGCTGGCAATCACAGCAACATTCATGGCGAGTTGTCCATGGCGCAATATATGCGTTTCCCACATGCTGTGTATGCGCTTGGTCGAAAGGGCGGCTCCACGATTGAAAAAATGGTCGATGAAGCTTTGAGTGAAGCCGGAGCGACGCGAACCATCGGCGCCACACTGACTTCGACGTTGGCGTCGACAAGCGTCGTTGCCCGATCAGATTTGTTAGCGACCATACCTGAGCGAATTGCCCTTGATTTCGCCCCGAGTCTTGGGTTGCAAATTCTGTCCCCGCCGCTCCCGCTGGGCCAAGTTGAAACGTCCATGTTTTGGCACAACCGAATGCAAAAAAATTCAGCACACCGTTGGTTGCGCCAGCAATTCAAAGCGGTTGCGGAGAGCTTGCCTGGGGCTTGAATCTGGATTCAGTTGTGTCGCAGATGCTGGACCAGAAAAGCTTCAATGTCTCGCAGCTGATCATCCTTGGGGTCAGTGTGCAAACCTGGATAGAGGCGGTGAATTTTGTTGGGGCTTGCTATGGCGTCAAACAGTTCTGACTGTCCTTGAGCCGTGAAAAATTCATCAGCGGCCTTTTGTTGAAAAAGCACAGGACAGTGGATGTCGGCGGCGTCAACGACTAATCTCTCACTGGCGACGCGGCTGGTTCCCCACATGCCAAGCACGGCGGCTTTGATCTTTGGATTTGCGGCCACGAGCGGAAGCCCGTATGCGGTCCCCATTGAAATCCCATACCAGCCGATGGCTTCTGCGTCGACCTCCGGAAGATTGGATAAAACGTCAATGACAGCCAGCCAGTCGTTCACCATGCCATTAATGCTTTGGCCCGTGGCCCACAAGTCACGGAATTCTTGTCGCACGGCGACGCCATCATCAAAGACAGCACGGCGTGCGCCATGAACAGGACCGTCGATAGCGGCGACCACAAAGCCGTGATGTCTCACCAAGGGCTCTGCGATATCGATGACAAGCTGCGACGCTTTGTGGCCGCTGCCACCATGACCGACCAGCACCAACGGCGCCGGACCTGCGCCCGGATTTGACGACCAGACTCGGGCGGGAACTGATCGCCCTTCCACCGTCAAGGTGAATTCCCGCACCCGTATCGACACGTCTGCGTTGCTCAATTCCGTCATATTCATCAGAAATTCCTTGTGGTTGCAAGTGATTCTCAGGGCATCGCTCATGTCGCCGTTGTGATGAGTACATGCGTTTTCGTGATGGAAAATCAAGTCGCTTCTTGATTAGCATCATCGTTACCAGCGGTTTTTCAAGATTTAACAGGACGAGTTGCATGCGCCGACGTTTTATATTGAGCATCTTCGGTGCGCTTTTGTGTGCCTTGAGCTCCCTCGCCAATGCCCAAACGGGCGCTTACCCGAGCAAGCCTGTTCGAATTATTGTGGGCTTTCCGCCGGGAAGTGCGACAGACGTTGCCGCACGCCGGGTGGCTGTGAAATTGACGGCCAGCATGGGGCAGTCCTTCGTGGTTGAAAATCGGCCTGGGGCCAGTGGCAACATTGCGGGCGAAACTGTGGCGAAATCGGCGCCTGATGGCTATGTGCTGTATGCCGGAACGACCAGTGAAATGGCAATCAACAAACCCGGTGGCATGAAGATGCGGTTTGACCCCGCCAAAGACTTCATGCCAATTGGCTTGTTGTTCACGACCAACCCCGTCTTGATTGCCAGCAATGCTTCAAGTCTGACGTCGCTGCGCGGTCTGGTCGACACGGCCAAGGCCAAGCCCGGACAAGTTAGCTGGGCTACTGTCAATGCATTTCAGCAAGTCGTCATGGCGTCGTTTCAAAATGCAGCAGCCATCAATCTGAACATGATCTATTACAAGGGCACCGCCTTGGCCATGAACGATGTGGTGGGCGGGCAGGTGGATGGGATGGTCGGATACCCGGCTGAATCCGTGCCGCAAATTGAGGCCGGCCGGGCTAGAGCGCTTGCCATTGCGGGGACGCGCCGTAACCCTTTCCTGCCGAATACGCCGACACTGATTGAATTGGGTTACCCCGGACTGGACTTGGTGGTTTGGGGCGGCATTTTTGCACCGACGGGGACACCGGCGGTCATTGTTGAACAGCTCAATCGCGGGATTTTAGCGGCCAACAGTCAGTCGGACATCAAGGACGCACTGGCCAAGACGGGATCAGAGGTGCAGCTCTATTCCGTCCCTGAGTTCACCGGATTCATCAACAGCGAAATCGATAAATGGGCCAAGCTCATCAAAAGCACCGGTATCAAATTGGGCGAATGAGCGCACTTCAAATTGACTTCAGTGATTTTTAAACCAGCATCTTTTGATCTTCAATCCTATGACTACTGCCAAAAAATACGAGATGGATATTCGAACCCTTTCACCCGATGAAATGGGAAAGCGCGTGGCCCGTTTCAAGGATTTGAAATACCCACCCGACCGCTATCCTGACAGCTTGTTGCCCGGCCACGAGCGAAAAAATTATCTGGTGGTGGGTCAAGGGTTGATTGTGGATGGAGGCAAAGATCCCATGTCCGCCATCCCCATTCACGAGGGCTTTCAAATGTCGTACGTTGAAGCTAAGCCTGGCAATGGCCCTAAGTTGCACAACCATGACACCAATGAAACCTTTGTCGCCATCAAAGGGCGGTGGCGTGTCATTTGGGGCCTGAATCAAGAGCACTCTGTCGATCTCGATCCGTTGGACGTTTGCGCCGTGCCGCCCTTTGTGCCTCGTCGATTTATCAACCTTGAACCCGCTGCGGGAAGTGAGGTTGGTTTGCTTTTGGCCGTTCAGCCGGGAAATGTCGCTAAATGTGAGTTCATGTGAGCGCAAGTGCTGCGTGGGCTGGTTTAGCTTGGTCGCAATTTAGTGCGGAGTCGCCACTTGTCGCCTTTTAAACGCAGAGATTTCTTAATCTCTGTGCCAGCGCTTGGCTTCGGCTCACTTGCCACTGCGCAAAGCGGCCCACCGGCGTACCCTACCAAATCAATTCGTTTCGTGGTTCCTGTATCCGCTGGTGGCGGTGCCGACATGATTGCCCGCGCCACCTGTGAGCGACTGGGTAAGGCTTTAGGGCAGACCTTGGTGGTCGACAACATCTCGGGGGGTGGCGGTGCCATCGCCGCCCAAAGCGTTGCTCGCGCTGCACCTGATGGTTACACGCTGATTCAGGCTTACGTAGCGACACACGGCACGGCTCCGGCTACACGCAAACTGCCTTACGACGCACTGCGCGACTTCTCGCCTATTGGCATGATTGGCACGGCCCCAAACGTCTTGTGTGTCTATCCAGGTTTGCCTGTTAAAGACGTTAAGTCGTTCATTGACTATGCCCGCAAGCAAGCCGGCAACATCGCTTATGGCTCGGCTGGCGCGGGCTCATTGACGCACTTGGTGGGCGAGCTTTTTAAACTACAAACCGGCTTGACCATGACGCATGTGCCTTATCGCGGGGTGGCACCGTCGAATGTCGATTTGATGGGGGGACAGACCCAGGCAGCGTTCCCTAGTTTGGCGGGAGCCTTACCGCATATTCGCAGTGGCCGCATGCGGCCACTGGCTGTGACGGGCAATCACCGACATGAACTGCTGAAGGATGTGCCGACCTTTGAAGAACTCGGCCTGAAGGGTTTTGATGGTGAGCAGTGGTACGGCATCATGGGCCCTGCGGGTATGTCGCCAGCGCTGGTGAAGCAACTCAACGAGGCCTTGGCCAGAGTGCTGGCGCAGCCCGACTTCAAGGAAAAATTATCCGCCGAAGCCGTCGCCCTGGCGTCCATGACACCGGAGGCTTTTGGGGCTTATGTCAAGGCTGACATTGAGCGTTGGACCCGGGTTGCCAAAGAGCAAAAAATCCAGTTGGACAGCTGAGACCTTGGAATAAATCGCTGAATAGCTCGCTTCACCAGCCGCTGGTTTGGCGCATGGTGAAGGGCACGTCGGCAGCGTCAGGCGGGGCATCGCTGCTGAGGTCTTTCCAGACACCTTGGATGACCGCCCCACAACTGCCTTCAACGACCTTACCATCCCAGCCGGCGGTCAAGTTGGTGCCGTTGGATGATTCATCGAGCATGAACAAGCCCCCCTCTAAATCACCAGCGACTTGGGCTCTCGGGGAGTGGCTGGTGACTTGGCCACCGGGCGATGCAATGAAGTCGCGGAGCAATGTCCCCGCTAAGCTCTCGCTGTACTCGGCATGTCGTTGGAGTTGCAAGGTGGCCTTTGCGGGTAAGCCGCGCGGTGGCAGCGTGAACTCCACCGTCCATTGACCATAGAGATCCTCCGTCTTGACTTGCTGCGCCGTCAGGCAAGTTTTGACCGGCGCGGGCGATGCCGTTTGCGGTTTGGTTTGTGCGATGCTGGTGTTCAAGCTGAACAGCATCAACAGGCCGACGCACAACGCCCGAATGGTCATGCCGACGTGCAAATTTGAAAAGGGTGTCATGGCCTTCAACTTTCTGAAAACGTCAGTTTTTGGCTTTGGCTTCAGCCAGGGCTTGCGCTGCGGCACCCTCGACTGCGCGCTTTGCAAATTCAGCGCGTAGAGCGCGAATTTTCTCGCGCGGGTCTTCCTTGACCGTGGTTTTGTCGAGGCCCATTTCAGCGATGAAACGGCTGGGTGTGCCGGCAATCATCTCGCGGCCTTTTTTGCGCCGCCGAAGCCAGCTCACCAATAGCGTGCGTTGCGCGCGGGTGATGCCGACGTACATGAGCCGGCGTTCTTCTTGCAGGCGCAGCGCAATGCTTTCGGTGCTGGCTTCGGCGTCATCTTCGCCGAGCTTGAAGGGCAGCAGTCCTTCCACGCAACTGACCAACATCACGTGTGGCCACTCTAGCCCTTTGGCCGCATGCAAGGTGGAGAGCGTGACGACGTCTTGGTCGCCTTCGCGCTCGCTGATAGTCGACAGCAGCGCGATGGTTTGCACCACTTCGAGCATGGTCTTGCGTTCTTTCTCAACGGTGGCACCGGAGGTGTCTTCAATTTGACCGCCGCAGCGCTGGGCCATCCAGTCGCAAAAGTCCATCACGTTGGTCCAGCGCGCAGCGGCGACTTTCTCGCTGTCTTCGGCGTCGTACAAGTGTTTTTCGTAGTCGATGTCTTTCAGCCAGTCGTTCAAAAAAACACGTGCGTCTTGCGCGCCCACGGTGTGCTTGGCGCGGTGCTCTAGGTCGTTCATGTAGCGACCAAACTCTTGCAGCGAACCCACTGCTTTGGCCGGCAGCACTGTTTCCAGCGAGTTGCTGAACAAAGACTCAAACAGGCTCAACTTGTACTGGCTGCCAAAGTTGCCGAGGGCTTGCAAGGTGACGTGGCCGATGCCGCGTTTGGGTGTTGTCACGGCCCGCATAAAGGCCGGGTCGTCGTCGTTGTTGGTGAGCAAGCGCAGCCAGCCGCAGAGGTCTTTGATTTCTGCGCGGTCAAAAAAACTTTGCCCGCCCGAAACTTTGTACGGAATTTGCGAGCGCCTGAAGGCTTTTTCAAAGACCTTGGCTTGGTGGTTGGCGCGGTACAGCACGCTGAAGTCTTTCCAGTCTTTGTACTGGCTGCCAACTGCTTGCAGTTCACCACCGGCGCGCAAGCTTTGGATGCGGGCAACCACGCGGTCGGCTTCGTGTTCTTCGCCGTCGCAGTCCAGCACGCGCACCGGCTCGCCTTCACCGAGTTCGCTGAACAAAGTCTTGGGGTAGAGCTTCGGGTTGGGGCCGATGACGTTGTTAGCGGCGCGCAAGATGGCGCTGGTGGAGCGATAGTTTTGTTCTAACTTGACGACCTTGAGCGTGGGGTAGTCCACCGGCAAGCGTTTCAAGTTGTCGAGCGTGGCGCCGCGCCAGCCGTAAATGGATTGGTCATCGTCGCCCACTGCCGTGAAGCGGCCGCGTTCGCCGACCAGCAGCTTCAGCACTTCGTACTGCGTGGCGTTGGTGTCTTGGTATTCGTCGACCAGCACATGGCCGAGCGCGGCTTGCCATTTGTCGCGCACCTCGTCGTGCTCTTTGAGCAGCTTGAGCGGCAGACCGATCAGGTCGTCAAAGTCGACGCTTTGGTAAGCCGTCAGGCGCTCTTCGTAGCGCGCCATGATGCGCGCTAACACGCGCTCTTCGTCGTTGGCTGCTTGCGCTTCGGCTTGCTCGGCGTTCAGGCCGCTGTTCTTCCAGGCGCTGATGGTCCATTGCCATTGCTTGGCGGTGGCCGAGTCGGTCGATCCGCCAGCGTCTTTCAAGATGCTGGTGACGTCGTCACTGTCCAAAATGCTGAACTGCTGTTTGAGGCCAAGTACGCCGCCGTCTTGGCGAAGCATGCGCACGCCCAACGCATGAAAGGTGCAGATCAGCACGCCGCGCGCGCTTTTGCCAATCAGGCTCTTCGCGCGCTCGCGCATTTCTGCGGCGGCTTTGTTGGTGAAGGTGATGGCTGCAATTTGCTCGGGCTTCAGGCCGGACTGAATCAAGCGCCCGATCTTGTGCGTGATGACCCGTGTTTTGCCAGAGCCGGCACCCGCCAGCACCAAACAAGGGCCGTGCATGTAGTTAACGGCTTCTTGCTGCGCGAGGTTCAGGCCGGCAATAGAGGGCGCGCCAGAGGGGGGTGGGGTCGACATGAAATGAGGGCGATTGGCAGTACAAAGAAAAGGCAAGCCCATGCGCTGGGCAAGCCAGTCATCATAGCGACTTGACTGTTTCGCTAGTGGCTGCGCTGTGCTCGCCATGACGGTGTTTTTTCGTGGTGCATCCCAAGCTTCACAATTGTTGTCAATTGGGCATGTGACCGGGCGGGCCGCCTGCATTCACCTTGCTAAGAAAAGTACAAAAGTCTGGCCTATGATCTAAGGCTGTGGGTTTTACCCCGCATCCCACCCATCTGATCAAAGGTAAAGGACATCATGGCTGCAGAAAAATCAAAAATTATTTACACATTGACAGACGAAGCGCCGCTGCTGGCGACGTGTTCGTTTCTGCCCATCGTTCGCACGTTTGCGGCCCCGGCTGGCATCAACGTGGTCGAGCGCGATATTTCGGTGGCGGCCCGTATTCTGGGTGAGTTCCCCGAGTACCTGACCGATGCACAAAAGGTGCCCGACAATCTGGCTGAACTCGGTCGCATGACCCTGCTGCCCGACACCAACATCATCAAGCTACCCAACGTCAGTGCCTCGGTCCATCAGTTGGGCGACGCCATCAAAGAGCTGCAGAGCAAGGGCTACAAGCTGCCTGAATTTCCTGAAGATCCGCAAACCCCTGAAGACAAAGCCATCCTCGTGCGCTATTCCAAGTGCTTGGGCAGTGCCGTCAACCCGGTGCTGCGCGAAGGCAACTCTGACCGCCGCGCCCCGCTGGCCGTGAAGAACTTTGCCCGCAAGCATCCGCACAGCATGGCTGAGTGGAGCATGGCTTCACGGACCCACGTGGCGACCATGAAGCACGGTGACTTCTACCACGGCGAAAAATCGATGACGCTGGACAAAGCACGCGACGTGAAGATGGAACTGCTGACTAAAAGCGGCAAAACCATTGTGCTCAAGCCGAAGGTGTCCCTGCTGGCTGGCGAGATCATTGACAGCATGTTCATGAGCAAGAAAGCCCTCTGCGACTTCTATGAAGAGCAGATGGAAGACGCCCGCAAGACAGGCGTGATGCTGTCTCTGCACGTCAAAGCGACCATGATGAAGGTCTCGCACCCGATCGTTTTCGGTCACGCTGTGCGCATCTACTACAAAGATGCTTTTGCAAAACACGGCAAGCTGTTTGACGAGCTGGGTGTGAACGTCAACAACGGCCTGGTCAATCTCTACGACAAGCTCGAAAGCTTGCCAACGACCCAGCGCGAAGAAGTCATCCGCGACATGCACGCCTGTCACGAGCACCGTCCTGAGTTGGCCATGGTCGACTCGGCCAAAGGCATCTCGAACCTGCACGCGCCCAACGACGTCATTGTTGATGCGTCGATGCCGGCCATGATTCGCATTGGCGGCAAGATGTGGGGCGCAGACGGCAAACCGAAGGACACCAAAGCGGTGATCCCTGAAAGCACGTTTGCCCGCATTTACCAAGAGGCCATCAACTTCTGCAAAACCAACGGCAACTTCGACCCGACCACCATGGGCACTGTGCCCAATGTTGGCTTGATGGCCCAGCAGGCCGAGGAGTACGGTTCGCACGACAAAACCTTTGAAGTGCCTGAAGCCGGTGAAGCCCGAATTGTGGACATCGCCACCGGCGACGTGCTGCTGGTGCAGACCGTTGAAGAAGGCGACATCTGGCGCATGTGCCAAGCCAAGGACGCGCCGATTCGTGACTGGGTCAAACTGGCTGTCACGCGGGCGCGCAACTCCGGTATGCCGGCGATCTTCTGGCTCGACCCGTATCGCCCGCACGAAGCCGAATTGATCAAGAAGGTGGAAACCTACTTGAAAGATCACGACACCCAAGGTCTGGACATCCAGCACATGTCTCAAGTGCGCGCCATGCGCTTCACGCTGGAGCGCGTCGTGCGAGGGCTGGACACTATTTCCGTCACCGGCAACATCCTTCGCGATTACCTGACCGACTTGTTCCCGATCATGGAACTCGGCACCAGCGCCAAGATGCTGTCGATCGTGCCTTTGATGGCTGGCGGTGGTATGTATGAAACTGGTGCCGGCGGCTCGGCTCCTAAACACGTCAAGCAATTGGTGGAAGAAAACCACCTGCGCTGGGATTCTCTGGGTGAGTTTTTGGCGCTGGCTGCAAGTTTGGAAGACTTGGGTATCAAGACCAAGAATGAGAAAGCCCAAGTGTTGGCTAAGGCGCTGGATGCGGCGACGGGCAAGTTGCTGGACAACAGCAAAAACCCATCGCCTAAAACTGGCCAGCTGGACAACCGCGGCAGCCAGTTCTACCTGTCCATGTACTGGGCCCAAGAATTGGCCGCTCAAACGGTCGACAAAGAACTGCAGACGCAGTTCGCACCGTTGGCCAAAGCGTTGACGGACAGCGAAGCCAAGATCGTTGCTGAGTTGAATGCAGTGCAGGGCAAGCCGGCTGATATCGGCGGCTACTACATGCCGGATATTCAGAAAATGACCGCTGTGATGCGCCCAAGCGCGACCTTCAACGCAGCCTTGGACGCGGTTAAGGCTTAAGCCTTTTGGGCTTTATGGGCGGGCCTTGCCCGCCTTTTTCAAGCCGCTCAGATCGCCAATGGATCCACATCCATGGCCCAACGAATGAGCGGCTTGAACTCCGCTTGCTGGCGCGTGGCAGCCATGACGGGTTGCCACGCCGCCAGAAAGCGCTGCAGCGCCACGCGGGAGCTGCTTTCGACCAACATTTGCGCACGCTCCACATTGGCGACACGCTGAATCGTCATCGGGACGGCAGGGTAGGGCGTGACCATGTCATGCCCTGGAAGGGCTTGTGCTTGGGCCGCTGCTGCTGCGGCGTTCAAAAATCCCTGCGCCAAGTCTTGCGAACGGGCTTCGGCACGCACCAGTGCTGAGAAGCCAAATGGCGACATGCCAGCGGCTTCGCGGTCGGCCAGTTCTTGCTCGGCAAACGCCGGATAATCGTGCTTTTTCAGGGCGCTAAACAGAGGATGTTGAGGGTGAAATGTTTGCACCCACATTTCGCTTTGCGCGCCTTTCGCCGCATTCCGGCCGGCCCTGCCAGTCGCTTGCATCAGCAAACCGAAGAGCCGCTCTGGTGCGCGGAAATCGCTTGAAAACAGCGCGCCGTCGGGGTTGACCGCCGCCACCAGCGTGATGTGCCTGAAGTCATGTCCTTTGGCGATCATTTGGGTGCCGACCAGCACATCAACCTCGCCGGCGTGGACGCTGGCGAGCTGGGATTCAAGCGCGCCTTTGAGCCGCGTGGTGTCTGCGTCAATGCGCGCAATCACCAGCGGGCTGCCATCGGGCCGGGTGATGCCATGCAACAACTCGGCCAAGTGTTCTTCAAGCCTTTCGGTGCCGCGTCCAACAGGTGCAATATCGACGTTGCCGCAGCCCGGGCAAGCACGCGGCACGCGCTCTGTGAAGCCGCAGTGGTGACAGCGTAACGTGCGGTCAATTTTGTGAAAGACGCGGTAGGCGCTGCAGTGCGGGCATTCGCTTTTCCAGCCGCAGTCGTGGCAGGCCAGCACCGGCGCGTAGCCACGCCGGTTCAAAAATATCAAGGACTGTTCACCGCGTGCAATGCGTTGGGCGATGGCCGCGAGCAAGGGCGGCGCCAGCGTGCAGTGCTTGGGCTGGTGGTTCATGTCGACCAGCCGCACGGTCGGCAAGCTGCCGGCGGCTTGGTCGGCCGAGCCTATGCGTTCGTGCATGGTCAGGCGCTGGTATCGACCCACCAAGGTAGCTTGCCAGCTTTCCAGCGACGGGGTGGCCGAGCCGAGGATGACGTTGCAGCCTTTGGGGCTGGCGGCAGGTGCAAAAGTGTCTTCCTGTGGCTTCGCTGGCGCAGTCGTGACCAAACCCTCCAAGCGTGCCCTGTAGACCGCTAAGTCGCGCGCCGAGTAGCGTGCGCCTTCTTGTTGTTTGTAGCTGGGGTCGTGCTCTTCGTCGACCACGATCAAGCGCAGGTTCGGCATCGACGCCAGCACGGCCATGCGTGTGCCCAGCACCAGCCGCGCAACGCCGGCATGCGCGGCGAGCCAGCTTTTGAGGCGTTGGGCGGGTGTCAAGCCGCTGTGCAGGGCCACCACGCGTTCACGACCCAGATGGGCGAAGCGTTCTTCAAAGCGCGCCTGCAATTGAGGCGTGAGGTTGATTTCGGGCACCATCACCAGCACTTGGGCTTCGGGGTCTTCGGCCAGCACCCTCGCTGCAGCGCGCAAATACACCTCGGTCTTGCCGCTGCCAGTGCTGCCAAAGAGCAGGGCGGGTCGGGTATCTCTCTCTAACTGCACCAAGGCCGCGGTTTGTTCGGGGCTCAGCTCAACCAGCTTGGCCTGGCTCTCTTCGGTAGAGGTGTCGGCACTAGGACGTTTCAGCCGACGCGCCAGTTGCACGGCGCTCAGTTCCCGCAATTGGGGCGGCAGCGCGGCCAGCGCGACCTCACCCAGAGAGCGCTGGTAGTAACCGGCTGTGAAGGCCACCAATTTCCGCCAAGTCGGGCTGAGCGGGGCCAGACCTTCGAGTGCGCCCAGCACAGACTTGGCCTGCCCTGGGGTGAGGCCACCACTGTCCGGCAATATCTCCCAGACGACGCCCAGCACTTCGCGGCGGCCCAGTGGTACGCGGACCAATTGGCCCGGCGCGAGTGGCAACTCACTTCGGTAAGTCAACGGCCCGCCCACACCGCTGTGGGCAGGCGTGGCGACCACCACATTGATCCAAAAAGTCATGCTTATTGCGATTTGTTCGGAATTCACATTCGTATCTGCTCGTAAGTGCTTGATTTACAAAACTCTTTCTAGATCTTCAAGTTTTCTGTGGATAACTTTGTTGATATGTGACTTCTGCAAGGCGCCAAGCCTTTGAAATCAAGGGCTGAGTCAGAATGCACTTAAAAAAAGCAGTTAGACAGAACCCTTATGAATCAATAACTTACAGTCGCTATTGCTTTTGTAGCGCGACGACTGATAGAGCTGTTCCTTTGTCGCACCGCAGCATGATTTTTGTGCATAAGTCTCTAGCAGAGGCACTTTTTTCGTGCTAAGGCAGACATTTAATTGCTCCGGAATGGGCATTTTGTACATCTCTACTGTCTAACTTTGACGAGAGTAGTACCGAAAAATTAATTCATTCTGCGTTTTAGCTCGGCTGTCGCATACGCCGCGAATGCGTGTGCACGGCGCTGACGAGTGCCTCGACGCGGTCCGGCTGTGTGAACTGGCTGATGCCGTGGCCGAGGTTAAAGATGTGCGTCGGTCCGGTGGTGGTGCGGTCGGTGTGCGGCTGGCCAAAGCTGTCCAGCACGCGCACCACTTCGGTGGCAATTTGGCCGGGTTCGGCAAACAACACATTCGGGTCGATGTTGCCTTGCAGAACTTTGCCAGCGCCGCCGACTTGCCCGCCAACCAGCGCACGCGCTTGACCGAGGTTGACGGTCCAGTCAACGCCCAGCACTTCGCAGTCGAGTTTGGCCATTTCTTTGAGCCACAAGCCGCCGCCTTTGGTGAAGACGATGCGCGGAATCTTCACGCCCTCGTGTTCGCGTTTGAGCTGAGACAGCACGCGCTCGGTGTAGGCCAGGCTGAAAGTCTGGAAAGCACCGTCGGCCAGTACACCGCCCCAGCTGTCGAAAATCATCACGGCTTGTGCACCGGCTTCAATCTGCTGGTTCAAATAGGCCGCCACCGAGTCGGCGTTGATAGCCAACATGCGGTGCATCAGGTCAGGCCGTTGGTACAACATGGTTTTAACCAAACGGTAGTCGTCAGAACCCGCGCCCTCGACCATGTAGCAGGCGAGCGTCCAGGGGCTGCCTGAAAAGCCGATCAGCGGCACGCGGCCATTCAGGGCTTTGCGAATAGAGGTCACGGCGTCAAAGACATAACGCAGCTTGTTCATGTCGGGGACTTCGAGCTTGCTGACGGCAGCTTCGTCGCGCACCGGGGTGGCGAACTTCGGGCCTTCGCCCAAGGCAAAAGACAGCCCCAAGCCCATGGCGTCAGGCACGGTCAAGATGTCGGAAAACAAAATTGCAGCGTCCAGTGGAAAGCGTTCAAGCGGCTGCAGCGTGACTTCGGTGGCGAAGTCGGTGTTGGTTGCCAGGCCCATGAAGCTACCGGCTTGTGCCCGCGTGGCGCGGTATTCAGGCAGGTAGCGGCCGGCTTGGCGCATCAGCCAGACGGGGGTGTAATCAGTGGCTTGACGCCAGCAGGCGCGTAAAAAGGTGTCGTTTTGGAGTGGTGCAAACATGACCTGATTGTCTCAGGTGTTGTTCAGCCCTTGCGGAGGGCTTGCCAGATGACTCAGAGCCACCCAACTCAAAGTCTGGCCAGTTCGCGCCTTAACTCGTCGACAGACAGAACTTCCGACATCACCACCGGGGCGCGGCCGGCCTTGTAAATCACATACACCGGCACGCCGGAGCGGCCGAGTTCTTTCAGCGCGGCGGTCACTGCGGGGTCGCGGCGCGTCCAGTCAGCGCGCAGTAGCGCCACATGTTTGGCGTCCACGTCTGCCAGCACCTCGCTGTTGCTCAGCGTGGTTTTCTTGTTGTACTGGCAGGTCACGCACCAAGCGGCGGTGAAGTCGACAAACACGCTGCGGCCGTCGCCCGTGAGTTGTTCGACGCGGCCCGGCGCCCACGGTTGCCAGCGCTCCGTGGCTGAGACAGCAGACGTGCCGGTTGGCCCAAATTCCATCAGTTTGACAACGCTGGGCCCGGCAGTTGACAGCGCGTACGCAGCGGCGACCAGTGACAAAGTGACGGATACCATGCGAACCTTGCCGGTCAGCGTGAAGGTCCAGATCACCAGCGCCAGCAAGACCAGCAGGCCGAGCAAGGTGCCGGCGCCGTCGATGCCACTTTGCTGGCCCAGAATCCACACCAACCAAGCCACCGTGGCAAACATCGGGAAGGCCATGAAGGTTTTGAAGGTGACCATCCACTGGCCGGGCCTTGGCATGGCCCGCGCCACCGCAGGCACCAGACTGGCGACCAAATAAGGCAGTGCCATGCCCACGCCAATCGCACCAAAGATGGCCAAGGCTTGCACCGCGGGCAGGCCCACCGCTAAGCCCAGTGAGGCGCCCATGAACGGCGCCGTGCAAGGTGACGCAACTGCCGTGGCCAGCACGCCCGACAAAAACGAATTGACGCTGGTGTTTTTGGATTGCAGACTGGCCAAGCGGCTCGGCAGCAATTGACCGAACTCAAACAGCCCGGCCAAGTTCAGGCCCAGCAAGGTGAACAAGGCCGCCAAGCCGGCGACGACCGCCGGGCTTTGTAATTGAAAGCCCCATCCGAGTTGTTCGCCCGCAGCGCGCAGGCCCAGCAACAGGCCGCCAAGCGCCAGAAAGGACAGCACCACGCCGGCCGTATAAGCCACACCACTGGCCGTGCGGCTGGCCCGGTCTTTGACCTGTATAAAGCCAACCATCTTGATGGCCAGCACCGGAAACACGCAGGGCATGAGGTTGAGGATTAAGCCGCCGAGTAAGGCGCCCAACAGTGCAGCCAGCCAGGTCAGGGGCGGGGCGGATGTTGGCGCTGCAGGTGGCAGTGCTGTCGCTGCATTGGCTTTGAGCGCGGCTTCGAGTGCCGCAGGCACAACGGTAGGGGCTGCGAGACTTGGCCACTCGCCTGTGACCGGCAGTTCAATGCGCCACGCTTGGCCGGTCTTGCCCTTGTCCTGGCTTTCAGCCAAGGCCAGTACCGCCGGCATACGTTGTGGGCTTTCGCTGCGATGCGCCGACAGCGGTACTTGCGCCGTCCAAAGGTCGTCTTTCCAAGCTTGCACCATCGTTCCGGCGGGCTCAGTGACGCCGCCGATTTCTGGGAAAAACGCAAGTGACTTGCCCTGCCACGCAGCGGGCAAACCGGCCACGGACACGCGGATAGCTTTGGCCTCGACGTCGATTTGTCCGCTACCGCCCGCCAAGGCGCGCGGACTAGCCGCCCACGTCGCCTCAAAGAGGCTGCCATTTGAGGCGCTGGAACTGCGCGCCGGCAGGGTCAGCGTGAACTCACCTTCTTGGGGGATGCACTCGCGCTTGCAGACCAACCATGAGGCGCTGAGTTGGATCGTCAACTGGCTAGCGCTGAAACCCGGCGCGACCGTCAGGGGCACGGGCAGTAAGACCGTGTTCTCGTAGCCGTAGTTGGCCAAGTTGCCGATGGGGATTTTCTTGGGTGTTGGCCAGGCGATCTCACCTGCTGTGATGCCTGCAGGGAGTTTCCACGTCAGCTCGGTCGGCAAACCTGAGTCACCGGAGTTCTTCCAATAGGTGTGCCACTCGGGCTGGTGCTTGATCTGCAGGCCGACCCAGACTGGTTGGCCGGCAGCGATGCCTTGCGGGGCATAGGCCATCAATTCAGCACGAACTTCGCCAGTGCTGACAACGGCAGAGCCTTTAACGCTGCTTCCGCTGGTACTGAACAGCGCTGCTGTGGACTGCGCTGCAACCGGTGCGGCGGCAAAACCGATGCTGGCGACCAGCAACAGATTAACCAGTGAATTCAGGGGGGAGAGGACGCGCATGGATTGTTGGGAGCCCATGCGCTGGAGAAAAGTTCCGTTGCATCCTGTGAGAAGGGTGTCATGGGAGAGTATTGGCACGGTCATGCTGAGGATGATACGGGCGACGCTTGAGCTGGCCGGTAGGGGGGACATCTGAGGAATCGGATGTGAGTCATCAATAGCGACCTTTTATTTTAATAAAAAGGAGTTGTCCTACTGTTAAGTGTTAATTTAAGTGGCAATATAGATCGAAAAAATAGTTCTATTAAATTAATTAAATACTTTTTGGCATTTTTAACTAGGAGATTCTATGAAATCACTCAATCGTTTGCGCCGCACATTGCTGACGACAGCCGTCGCGGCTGGCGCCATGGCCCTGCCTTTTGCGGCATCGGCCCAAGCCCCGATCGTGATCAAGTTCAGCCACGTGGTGGCAGAGCAGACGCCCAAAGGCCAAGGCGCCATGAAGTTCAAGGAACTCGCCGAGAAGAAATTCCCGGGTCGCGTTCAGGTGCAAGTCTTCCCAAGCTCGCAGCTCTTTGGTGACGCCAAAGAACTAGAAGCTTTGCTGTTGGGCGATGTCCAATTCATCGCACCGTCACTGTCCAAGTTTGACCGCTACACCAAGAAGATCCAGGTCTATGACTTACCTTTCCTGTTCGACAACATCGAGGCGGTTGACCGCTTCCAGGCGGGTCCACAGGGTCAAGCGCTGCTCAAATCCATGACAAACCGCGGTTTGTTGGGTCTCGGCTACTGGCACAACGGCATGAAGCAAATGTCCACCAACAAAGACAAGCTGACGCGCCCAGAAGACGTCAAGGGTCTGAAGTTTCGGATTCAAGCCTCTGATGTGCTCGAAGCGCAGTTCCGCGAACTCGGGGCAAGTCCACAAAAGATGGCTTTTTCTGAGGTTTATCAGGCGCTGCAAACGGGCGTGGTCGACGGTCAAGAAAACACTTGGTCGAACATCTATTCGCAAAAGTTTCATGAAGTGCAGAAGACCATCGCAGAGACCAATCACGGCGTGATCGATTACATGCTGGTGACCAATGCGAAGTGGTGGAGCGGCTTGCCAGCTGATATCCGCAAAGGTCTGACGGAAGCTATGGCTGAAGCGACTGCGCACGCCAACAAATTGGCTGCCGACATCAACCAAGCTGACCGCAAAAAAATCACGGATACCGGCAAGGCAAAGATCCAAACCTTGTCCAAAGACGACGTGGCTGCATGGCGCAAAACGATGGAGCCTGTGTGGAAGAAATTTGAGGGCGCGATTGGCCGTGATTTGATCGACGGCGCGCTGCAGTCGAACAAGTAAATCCCCGAAATAAACCAAACTAAACCGAACCAAAGGAAAGGGCCCGCCATGCGGGCCCTTTAGTCATATATGCGTTGGCTTAAATATTTCGAGGAAGGCTTGATCGTCGTCCTCATGGCTGCGATGACGCTTCTCACCTTCGTGCAGGTGGTGGCGCGTTACGTCTTCAATGACAGCTTTGTCTGGGTCATGGAGGCCACGGGCGTCATGTTCGCTTGGCTGATTTTTATCGGTATGTCGTATGGCGTGCGAGTGGGCGCGCACATTGGCGTCGACGCCTTGGTCAAGTCGCTCGGTGCCCGCGCTGCTCGGAACGTGGCGTCGGTCGCTGCGGCGCTGTGCATCGTCTATGCCTTGATCGTGGCTTTTGGTGGCTACCAATATGTTGACAAGATCTACAGCATCGGCATTTTGATGCAAGACATACCGATTGAGAGCTGGATACCGCGGCTGGTGCTGCCTCTCGGTTTTTTGTTGCTGGCATTTCGTTTCGCACAAGTGCTGTGGCGACTGCTCAGCGGGCAGGGCGGCCAATTGCTGGGTGACGAAGCGGAAGAGGCCCTCAAGCTCCAAGAGGCTGCTTCATTTGACGAGGAGAAGAAATGACCATCGCTGCCCTGTTCATCCTCTTGTTTGTTTTCATGGCGGTCGGCATGCCAGTTGCCGTCGCTTTGGGTCTATCGTCGATCCTGACCATCATGGTGTTCGCGCAGGACTCCTTGGCGTCGCTCACGTTGAAGTTGTTTGAAACCTCCGAGCTATACACCTTGTTGGCCATTCCGTTCTTTATTTTGGGCGGGTCTTTTATGACCACAGGCGGTGTGGCACGACGCATGATCAGCTTTGCCAACGCCTGCATTGGACACTTGCGCGGGGGGCTGGCCATGGCGTCAGTGCTGGCCTGTATGTTGTTTGCGGCGGTGTCGGGTTCATCGCCTGCCACCGTGGTGGCGGTCGGCGCCATCGTGATTGCCGGCATGGTCAAAGCGGGTTATTCAAAGGAATTTGCCGCGGGTGTCATTAGCAATGCCGGGACACTCGGCATATTGATTCCACCGTCCGTTGTGTTGGTGGTTTACGGCGCAGCCACGGAAACATCGGTCGGCCAGTTGTTCATGGCGGGCGTGATACCGGGCTTTGTGCTCGGACTGATGCTGATCGTGGCGATTTACGTGCGCGCGCGAATTCTCGACATACCCCGTGAGCCACGCGCGTCGATGGTTGAAATCCTGCGAACTGGACGTGACTCTCTTTGGGGCTTGTTGCTGATCGTCATTATTTTGGGCGGTATTTACGGCGGCATTTTCACCCCCACTGAAGCGGCTGCTGTGTCTGCCGTTTACGCTTTCCTGATTGCTATTTTTGTTTACCGCGACATCAAAATGTCGCATGTTCCCAAGGTGTTGCTGGACGCCGGTAAGGTCACGGTCATGCTGATGTTCATCGTGGCGAATGCTTTGCTTTTCGCGCACGTGTTGACCACTGAACGTATTCCACAGCAGATCGCGGAAGCCATCATCGCTTGGGGTATGCCGGCTTGGCAGTTTCTGATCGTCGTCAACATCTTGCTGTTGATTGCCGGCATGTTCATGGAGCCCACCGGCATCATCCTGATCATGGCACCGATTTTGTTTCCCATTGCGACGCAGTTGGGTATTGACCCGGTTCATCTGGGCATCATCATGGTCGTGAACTTGGAGATCGGGATGGTGACGCCGCCCATTGGTTTGAACCTCTTTGTCACGGCGGGCATCACCAAAATGTCCATCATGGCCGTGGCGCGGGCGGCCTTGCCTTGGACGCTGGTGTTGGTCGCTTTCCTGATCCTCATCACTTACGTACCAGCCGTTTCGATGTTCTTGCCGAACATGATGTTTTGAATCTTGCCCGACTCGGGGCTGCTGGTCCCGGGTCGATTGCTTCGATAATCAGCGCATGATTCGTTCCGCTGCGCCTTTGCCTGCTACATCCACTACGCTGCCGCGCGTCGTGCTGGCCACGCTCAACGCCAAGTACATCCACGCTTCTCTCGGGCTGCGTTGCTTGCTGGCTAACATGGACCGGCATGGCGGCGAGGGCCTGCGCGCTGTGACGCAACTACGGGAGTTCGTGATTCAGCAACGGCCAACGCAAATCGTGGAAGAACTGCTGGCGCTAAACCCGCAAGTGATCGGGCTGGGTATTTATATTTGGAATGTGGTCGAGACTACGCAGGTGCTGCGGCTGCTCAAAGCGTTGCGGCCAGACATCAAGGTGGTGTTGGGTGGCCCTGAAGTCAGCCATGAAGTTGAGGCGCAAGAAATTTGCCGATTGGCTGACCATGTCATCACCGGCTGGGGCGACGTGAGTTTTCCGAAGATTTGCCGTGCGCTACTGGAGGGCCCACAACCGCTGATGAAAGTCATCGCCGGGGAGCAACCACCCCTGGACGACTTGGCTTTTCCGTATGACGAGTACACCGATGCCGACATCGCTAAGCGTCTGTTGTATGTGGAGGCGTCTCGTGGGTGCCCCTTTAAATGTGAGTTTTGCCTGAGTGCACTCGACAAGACGGCTTGGGCTTTTGAGCTCGACGCTTTCATGGCCGAAATGGACGCCTTGTACCAGCGCGGCGCACGCAATTTCAAATTTGTCGACCGCACGTTTAATTTGAAAGTCGAACATTCGGTGCGCATCTTGCAGTTCTTTTTGGACCGCCTACAACCAGCCATGGAGGATGCTAGCGCTGCGCCCAATTTGTTCGTGCACTTTGAAGTCGTGCCCGACAGCTTGCCGGATCGGTTGAAAAAATTGATCGTGCAATTCCCTGCCGGGTCGCTGCAATTTGAAGTCGGGATTCAGAGCTTCAACCCCGAGGTGCAGCAGCGCATCTCGCGCAAGCAAGACAACCTCAAAACGGCTGACAACTTGCGTTGGCTGGTCAGCCAAAGTCAGGCGCATGTGCACGCTGATTTGATTTTTGGCCTGCCGGGAGAAACACTCGAAAGCTTTGCTGCTGGCTTTGACCGGCTCTATGCCTTGGCGCCGCACGAGATTCAGTTCGGCATTTTGAAGCGGCTGCGCGGCACGCCAATTGCCCGCCATACGCAAGACTTTGCGATGGTCTACGACCCGCAGACGCCATACACCATTTTGCAAAACTCGACGATTGACTTTGCCACGCTGCAGCGCATTCAGCGCTTTGCGCGCTACTGGGACATGATCGCTAATTCGGGCCGATTTTTGCGCGCTCGTTCTCTGTTGCTAGACGGTGTTGAAGGCTCACCAGTGTCCGCGTTTTCAGCGTTCTTGAGTTTCAGCGACTGGCTCTGGCAGCGCACCGGCAAGACGCATGAATTTGCCCTCGAAAAACTGGTTGATTTGTTGTTCGAACATTTGACCGGACCGCGCGCCATGGCTGAAGTTCCGGTGCGGCAAACGCTGTTGGCTGACTACCAAGCCAGCGGTGCACGTGCCAAACCCAAGTGTCTTGCCGAACTGTTGCAAGCCGCTGGCCCGACGCTCACGCCTGCGGGTCAGGCACGTGCCCAGCGGCAAAGCCGACACGTCAGCCAACACGTGGCGGGTCAAGCGGATCTATTGCGCACTGAGATTCAGCAAGCGGCGGCTGCGGCTTGAAATGTCTGAAATGCTTGAACCGCTTCACAATACCGTTGAAATTTTGCACTTTGCTTTACAGAACTGGCGCTACGCATGAACACTCCCATTCCCCGTTTTTGGGCTGAACTCAAAAGCCCTGACTTCGCGCGTTTGGACATGAGTCGCAGCATCGCCGTGCTGCCGCTGGCGGCGGTCGAGCAACATGGCCCGCACCTGCCGCTGAGCGTTGACACCGACCTCGTCAACGGCGTGATTGCGCAAACCTTGCCGCATTTGGCACCTGAACTCAGCGTACTTTTTTTGCCAACGCAAAGTGTGGGTCGCAGCATCGAGCACGTGGCCTTTTCGGGCACGCTCACCCTCAGTGCTGCCGCGCTGATTCAAACCTGGGTTGACCTTGGAGAATGCGTGGCGCGCACCGGCATCAAGAAGCTGGTACTGCTGAATTCGCACGGTGGCAATGTCTCGACCATGGACATCGTTGGGCGCGAGTTGCGGGCCCGTTTCAGCCTGACGGTGGCGCTGGTCAACACCTTTGCGTTGCCGATGCCGGCGGCGGTGCAGAGCTTGTTTGGCGCTGACGAGCCGCGCTTCGGTGTGCATGGTGGCGACGTCGAAACGTCGATGATGCTGGCGCTGCACCCCGAACGTGTTGACATGCGGCAAGCGCAAAATTTCGCATCCAGCAGCCAGGAGCGTGCGGAAAATTTCCCGATCATCGGCAACGGCAGCAGTGTCAAACTAGCCTGGGCCGCGCAAGACTTGAACGCCTCAGGTGCCGCTGGTAACGCAGCTGCAGCCACCGCAGACAAAGGCCGCGCCGTGCTCATCGCCAGTGGTCATGCGCTGGCCGTGTTGTTGGCCGAGTTCGACACGCTGACGCCCTTCTAAGTCACCTGTTTACACGGTCACGCGGCCTTCGATGCAACTGACCGATTCCCCGCCGACCCAGACTTGCCCGTTGGCATCGCGGTGAATATGAACTTGACCGGCGCGTCCGATACAAACGCCTTGCGAGGCCAGATAACGCTCAGGCAAGCGCCCTTCGCCGATCAGCCACTGCGCCAAACTGGCGTTCAGGCTGCCGGTGACCGGGTCTTCGTTGATGCCAGTTGCGGCGCAAAAGCCGCGTACTTCAAGCTGCGGTGTTTCTTCTGCAGTCTGCTTTTTTGACCGCGAGGCTGCCGTTGCGAACGCAGCCGCCTCGCGGTTGATGCGTCCAATCAGTGGTGGTGCGCCAGCGCTGTCGTCTGCATAGATAGCGGCCACACCAACTTTAATATTCAGCTTGATCAGCGCTGCGTGGTCGGGGGTGAGCTGCAGCACGGTCTCTGGCGAGTCGAGCAAGAGGCCAAGAAAAATTGGGCCGTTGTCGAGCAGTTGCGCCGCCAAAATCTGCTGAGAATAGAGGCCTAAGGCCTCAGCCACGGCGTCGAGCAACGCTGGATCGGCCTCGCTGCGACGCAGCGGTGGTGCGCCAAAAGCCAGTCGCTCCGGGCGCTTGGCATCGCGTTCGAGCTGACTCAGGATGTCGCGTTGAATCGTCACCAAACCGACTGCACATTGCTGCACCACGCGACCTTCGGTTTGCGGCTGACCGCCAGCTTCAAGCCAAGCGTGGCAGCTGCCCAACGTTGGGTGACCGGCAAATGGCAACTCACCGCCGGGCGTGAAAATTCTCACCCAATAGTCGGCTGCCGCGTCGGTGGGCGGCAGCAAAAAAGTGGTTTCTGAGAGGTTTGTCCAGCGCGCAAAACGCTGCATCGCCTCGTCGCTAAGGTCATCGCCATCCAGCACCACGGCCAGTGCATTGCCACGGTAAGCGGAGTCGGTAAAGACGTCAACTTGATGGAAACGGCGAGAGCGCATGGCGTGCTTCAGCGGCGCGTTCAGCTCAGGGCCATATCGAGCACGCCAGTGCTGGCTTGCCGCCCGCTGATCACTTGAAACCAGCGCTCAATATTTGGTCGGCTCTCACGCGGTTGCGGCAGATTGAACCAGCGGTGCACATCGCACCCCAGCGGAATGTCGGCCATGGTGAAATGATCACCGGCCATGAATGCATGGCGACCCAGATGAGCGTCCAGCACCGCCATGAGAGACTCAACCGCAGCGTTTGAATCGGCAATCACACTGGCACTGCGTTGCTCTGGAGCAGTTCGGATCAGCTGCCAAAATCCCGTGCGACTGGCCGGGTTCAAGTTAGTCTGTTGCCAATCCATCCATTGCTCTGCCACAAACCGCTCACGCAAAGGGGTTGGATACAAATGGCCGGGAGAATGTTTGGCGCAGAGGTAGCGCACGATCACATTCGACTCCCACAGCACAAAGTCTTCGTCCTCTATCACCGGCACGGTCGAGTTTGGATTCAGGCGCATGTACTCAGATGTTTTCACCACGCCAAAATGGCCGCCAGCCTCGGTGCGCTGAAAGTTCAGCCCGAGCTCTTGCGCCGTCCAGACGACTTTTTTGACATTGATGGAGCTCATGCGGCCCCAGATATTCAGGGTGTTGGCAGCGCTCACAGCGGGTTCCAGCATTTATTGTTCCAGTTTCAGGTTGGCGTCCTTGACCAGTTTTTCAAACTTCACGCTTTCGGCGCGGACGTAACTGGCAAATTCGGCCGGTGAGTTTTTAGGAACGGCCAGGTTGTCGGCATCAAAACGTGCCCGAATGTCGGGGCTGGCCAAGATGGCGTTGACTTCATGGTTCAGGCTGTCGATGACCGATGTGGGCGTACCGACCGGGGCAAACAAGCCGCCCCACAGCGTGTAGCTGAAGCCGGGCAAGCCAGATTCGGCAATGGTCGGCACCTGCGGCAAAGAGCTCATGCGCTGCGGTGTGGTCACGGCCAGCGCTTTGAGCTTGCCGCCCTTGACTTGCGGGACGGCCGCCGATGCACTGCTGAAAAACGCCTGCAGTCGTCCGGCGATCAGGTCTGAGAGCAGCGGTCCGACGCCTTTGTAAGGCACATGCACCATGTTGAGTTTTAAGCCCAGACCCAAGGCCACCGCCGACAAGTGTCCGGGGGTGCCAGCACCCACCGAGCCGTAGCTGAATTCACCGGGTTTGGCGCGCGCCATTTGAATGAATTCGGCAATCGTGTTGTAAGGCGCATCTGCCGGTGCCAGCATCACCAACGGGGCATTGCCGATCAGCACCACCGGCGTCAATTCTTTCATTGGGTCGTAACCCATGTCCTTCATCAAGACCCGGTTGACGGTGATCTCACCGGTTTGACCTAGGAACAAGGTGTAGCCATCGTTTTTGGCTTTGGCTGCAAAGCGAGTACCGATGGTGCCCGACACACCGGGCTTGTTGTCAATCAACACCGGTTGCTTGTAGACCGTGCCAAGTCGCTCACCGACGATGCGGGCAAAGGTGTCACCTTGGCCACCCGGCGCGTAAGCGACCACGATGGAAATAGGTTTGGCCGGATAAGGATCAGCGGCGATGGCCGGTGTGCCCAATACGGCCAAGGGCAACAAAAGGGACAAGGCGCTGGTGGGGTTGAGTACGCGCAGCAGCGTTGATGTGGTTTTTCTCATGGTCATCTCAGTTATTGTGGTTTTGTGTGGCTACTGGCAGGGGATGGAAAAAATTATTGTATGGCTTGCAGAGTCGTCACAGCCGTCACAGCCGTCACCGCAGGAGCATCCAGCCGGCTGTTAGCACCAGCACCGCCGCCATCACGCGGTTAAACCTGCGCAGGCGTTGGCGTGTGCCGTCCGGTCCGGCCAGCCATTCGCGCAGCAGCGAGCCGACCAGCGCGTACGCCAGATTGCTGCCAAAGGCGAAGAACAGCATCACCGGCAAGACCACGGCAAAGCGCCAGCCCGCGTTGTCATAGCCGGCGATCCAGCCGCTGACAATCGCCAGCGCCAGCATCCACGCTTTGATGTTCACCATCTGCAGCGCCGCACCTTGCCAGAAGCCAATCTGTAGCCTTTGGGCATCAGCTTGGCCGAGTTCTTGTGTTGTGGCCAAGCGCCGCGCCAGCCCCACCAGATAAGCCACGCCTGCCAACTTGACGGCCCAAGCCAGCCAAGGCAGGGCGACGAGCAAGGCACCCACGCCGAGCGCGCTGAAGGTCAGCAGCAGGCCCCAGCCCAAGGGCACGGCGCAAACAAAAGGCATGGCGTGGCGCAGGCCGTGGTTGGCCGCCATCGCGGTGGACAAGGCGGTGTTCGGGCCTGGCGTGAAGCTCATGGCCGTGGCCAGCACCAACAGGGCGATGAATTCAGTACTACTCATGCGCTCGACTTTAGCCTGCCGGGTCAGACCTGCCGCAGAGTTTTCTAGAATCACGGTTTGTGCTGTGGCCGACAGCTCTTGAATTAACCCGGTATCAACCCCACTCTCCATCCATGCAAAAACAGACACTCGCTTTCCAGGCCGAAGTAGCCCAGCTGCTTCAACTCGTCACCCACTCGCTGTATTCCAACCCCGAGATTTTTCTGCGTGAGTTGGTTTCCAATGCATCAGACGCTTGCGACAAGCTGCGTTTTGAGGCGCTGAACGACGCCGCGCTGTATGAAAACGTGCCCGAACTCAAGGTCCGTGTGAGCTTTGACAAAGCCGCCAAGACCCTGACCATCGCCGACAACGGCATCGGCTTGTCACAACAAGAAGCCATCGACAACCTTGGCACCATCGCCAAGAGCGGCACCCGCGACTTTGTCTCCAAGCTCTCCGGCGATCAAAAAAGTGACTCGCAGTTGATCGGTCAATTTGGCGTTGGCTTTTACTCTGGCTTCATCATCGCTGACTCGATAACGGTTGAAAGCCGCCGCGCCGGTCTGCCCACCAGCCAAGGCGTGCGCTGGAGCAGCACCGGCACAGGTGAGTTTGACGTCAGCGAAATCGAGCGCGCTGAGCGCGGCAGCAGCGTCATCTTGCATTTGAAAGACGACGCCGTTGACTACCTCAACGCCTGGAAGCTCAAAGGCATCATCAACAAATACTCCGACCATATTTCCCTGCCCATCGAGATGGAAAAGGAAGAATGGAAAGAGGGCGAAAACGACCAACCCGGCGGGATGGTGTTCACCGGCGAATGGGAAACCGTCAACCAAGCTGCAGCGCTCTGGTCGCGCTCTAAAAAAGACATCACCCAAGAACAGTACGACGAGTTCTACAAGCAAATCAGCTACGACCACGAAGCACCGCTGGCTACCACGCACAATCGCGTTGAAGGCGGCACCGAGTACACGCAGCTGTTGTTCATCCCGGCCAAAGCGCCGATGGATTTGTTCAACCGAGAGAAGGCTGCCGGCGTCAAGCTGTACGTCAAACGCGTCTTCATCATGGACGATGCGCAAGCTCTGTTGCCCAGCTATTTGCGCTTTGTCAAAGGCGTGGTTGACTCGTCTGACTTGCCGCTGAATGTGTCGCGCGAACTGCTGCAAGAAAGCCGCGCCGTCAAAGCCATTCGCGAAGGCAACACGCGCCGCGTGCTGTCGATGATCGAAGACTTGGCTGCCAACGAACCCGAAAAATTCACCGCTTTTTACGCTGAGTTTGGCGCGGTGCTGAAAGAAGGTTTGGGCGAAGACAACGCCAACCGCGATCGCCTCGCCAAGTTGCTGCGTTTTGCCAGCTCGACCACTGACTCTGTCACCGTCAGCTTGGGTGACTACAAAGCGCGCATGAAGGAAGGCCAAGCGGCCATTTACTACATCACCGCCGACACGCAAGCCGCCGCCAAGAACAGCCCGCAGCTTGAAATTTTCGGCAAGAAAGGCATTGAAGTGCTGCTCATGACCGACCGTGTCGACGAGTGGGCGCTGAACTACCTGAACGAGTTCGACGGTACGCCGATGCAGTCGGTGGCCAAAGGCGCCGTTGACTTGGGCACCCTGCAAGACGACGACGAAAAGAAAGCGGCAGAAGACGCACAAACCCAGTTCAAACCCGTCCTCGACAAGCTCAAAGAAGCGCTGAAAGACAAAGCCAAAGACGTGCGCGCCACCACGCGTTTGGTCGACTCCGCCGCGTGTTTGGTGGTGCAAGACGGCGACATGTCGACCCAGCTCGCCCGCATGCTCAAGCAAGCCGGTCAGCCCGCACCTGAAGTCAAGCCGATCCTCGAAGTCAATGCCCAGCATCCGCTGGCCAAAAAGCTCGAAGCCAGTGTCGACGACGCGCAGTTCAACGACTTGGCCCACATCCTGTTTGACCAAGCGCTGCTGTCCGAAGGCGGTTTGCCGGATGACCCGGCGGCGTATGTGCGGCGCATCAACGCGCTGCTGGTTTAACGCTTAGACGCTGCATCGCAAGCCATGCGCCAAAGACCGAAAATCCTCGCGTTCGACATCTTTGGCACGGTGGTGGATTGGCACGGTTCCATCGTCCGTGAGCTGGAGGCGTTGTACCCGCAAGTCGACGGCAACGCTTTCGCCTTGGCTTGGCGTGCGGGTTATCAGCCGGCCATGCAGCGCGTGCGTTCAGGCGAGTTGGGCTGGGTTCGCATTGATGAGTTGAATCGGATGATTCTGGACGCGATATTGCCGACCTTCTGGCTGGCGCATTTGAGCGAAGCTGAACGCCAACACCTGAACCGCGTCTGGCATCGTCTGGATGCTTGGCCCGACAGCGTGGCGGGTTTACTGAGGCTTAAAACCCGCTACACCTTGTGCACACTGTCCAACGGCAACATCGGCCTGCTCACCAACATGGCGAAGCGCGCCGGCTTGCCTTGGGACTGCATCTTGTCCGCCGAAGTTTTTCGCGCCTATAAGCCCGACCCGGCCACCTACCTCGGTGTGGCGAGTGTGTTTGACGTGGCCCCCGAGCAAGTCATGCTCTGCGCCGCCCACCATGACGATTTGGCCGCCGCGCGCGCCTGCGGCCTGCAAACCGCGTACATCGAGCGACCGTTGGAATTTGGTGCCGCTCAAGTCAAGGACGTGTCGCCACAAGCGGGCAATGATGTGCATGCGCGGGATGTGGTGCAGTTAGCTGAGTTGTTGGACTGTTGAACAGCCCAACCGTTCAAGCTCTTTCCACCTTAGCGCTTAGGCCACAAAGCAGTATTCGACGCAAAGGCTGTCGGGAACACCGTTTTGGGTTCGCCGTTTTGCCATTGAATAATCACCAAGTCGGCGTTGGCGCGGCGGCCATTGGCTTCGAAGGCCAGTTTGCCGCCCGGAAAATAGCGCGCCGCACCGCCGGTTTCATTGAAACTACGGATCGCCGCGGCGACCTTTTTAGGGTCGGCTGAGCCGGCTTTCTCCATGGCATCTTTGAAGATCCACATGTCGCCGTAAGTCGAGACGCTGTCTTGCGGCATCCATGGCTCTTTGAAGCGGGCCTTGAAGTCCGTCACCAACTTCTCGTGGCCCTTGCCACTCCAGTTGGCCATGGCGGCCATCACGCCCTCCATTTGCTCTTTGCCCACCACGTTGAGCAGCTCTGGCGCCCCCATGTGCCCGCCATTGCCCAAGATCGGAATGCGGCCACGGCCGAGGCCCATTTCGTTCAATTTTTCCAAGATCAGTTTGGTGTCTGGAATGTTGGTGGTCAACATCAGCAAAATATCGGGTCGGGCGTTGCGGACTTTCTGAACCATCGCGGTGGCGTCGGACATCGGCGGGGTGAACACTTCATCGACGACCAGCTTCAAACCCAGCTTGTCGAAGCCGCCTTCTCGCATGGGTTTGGTAAAGGCTTTTGGCGACGCCGTGTTGTCCATCAAGATGCCGACGGTTTTGGGTCTTGCCGATTTCGACAGTCTGGCGATTTCCATCAAGGCCGGCAGCGCATCTTCGGACTGCTTGCTGGCGACAGAAGAGGTTTGGAACACATATTTGTAGCCGCGTTCGGTGATCTGGTCTGAGTACGACAGCGTCAACCAAGGCACTTCTGCGCGCTCAGTGATTTCAGTGATCGCCAACGTGAACGAACTCACAAAGGCGCCGGTTCCGCCAACCAAATCGGGCTCTTGTGACATCAGGCGTTGCGCTGCATTCTTGGCTTTCTCTGTGCTGTCGCCAGAGTCCACCACCACCAGTTTCATTTTGGCGCCACCTAAGGCTTTGATGCCGCCCGCTGCGTTGATGTCTTCGACGCCCATTTGCGCACCCTTGAGGTGAAGCTCGCCGTTGCGCGCCCAGGCGCCCGACAAGGGAACTGCGATGGCGACTTTGACCTCTTTTGCCTGGGCTTGCGCCAAGCCAGCAAAGCCAGAGGCAGCCAGTGCGGCTCCGCCCAAAAGTATGTTGCGTCGTTGATGCTGTGTCATGTCTATCTCCTTGATGTGGCTAACGTTAAAGACCCAAATACGATTTTTTGATGCGCGAGTCACGCATCAGCTCTTCATGTGTACCGCTCATGACCATGCGCCCGGACTCAAGCACATAGCCGCGGTCACAGCTTTCCAGCGCCTCGCCAACGCGCTGCTCGACCAGCAAAATGCTGATGCCTTGCTCGCGGTGAATGCGCTGAATGCATTCGAAAATTTGATCGGCCACTGCCGGTGCCAGTCCCATGGAAGGTTCGTCAAGCATCAACAATTTCGGTGTGGATGCGAGCCCTCGGCCAATCGCCACCATTTGCTGCTCACCGCCCGACAGCGTGCCGGCCGCTTGCTTGCTGCGCTCGGCCAAGCGGGGAAACATGGCGTAAATAAAGTCGATCGACTGCTTCCAAGCGTGGCGCGCTGCGGCAGTTTGCGCGCCCATCTGCAGATTCTCAAAAACCGACAAGCTCGGGAAAACCTGTCGTCCTTCGGGCACATGGGCAATGCCCAGCGAAGCCCGAAGATGGGGCTCGGTCAAGGCCAAGTCAGTCCCGTTGTAATGCAGACTGCCTGCGGCCGTTGGGATCACGCCGGAAATAGCTTTGAACAAGGTGGTCTTGCCTGCACCGTTGGGACCGACCACGGCGACAAACTCGCCGGTGTTGATCTCCAAGTGCACCGCTTCCAGCGCGCACAAGCCGTCATAAAAAACGCTCAGCCCTTCAATTTTTAGCACGGAGACTCCATCGCTTACCCAGGTAAGCCTCAATGACCAGAGGGTCGTTGGTGACCTCTAGCGGATCACCCTGCGCGCAGACCGCACCATGGTCTAAAACAATCAGTCGATCGGCCAAACGAACCATCGCGTGCATGGTGTGTTCGATGATGACCACCGTCATGCCGCTTTGGCGAATGGACTCCACGACCTTCAACACGTGTTCGGTTTCGTTGCTGCCCAAGCCGGCCAAAATTTCGTCCAGCAGCAATACTTTCGGACGGGGGGCCAGCGCTCGCGCCAGTTCCATCAGTCGCAGTTCGACGGTCGTCAAACCAGACACCAGTGCGCGGCTGCGGTCCTTGAGTCCCACTTGCTCGACGGCCGCGCGGGCCATCTGGTAGGCCAACTCGCGGTTGGACTGTGAGAAGAAGGTGGCGATGACCACACTGTCTAAAACGGTCATGCGAGAAAAAGGACGCACCACTTGAAACGTGCGGCCGATACCGGCTCGGCAGATTTGATACGCGGTCAATCCTGCTAAAGGTTTGCCGTCCAATGCCCAAGCGCCGGTTTGGGGTTTGACAAAGCCGTTCAGCGTGTTGAAGAGGGTGGTTTTGCCAGCGCCATTGGGGCCGATGATGCCCAAAATTTCACCGCGATACACGTCAAAAGAAACGTCCTTCAGTGCGAACAGGCCGCCGTACCGAACGGTGATGTCTGTCACCGATATGATCTTTTGAGGCGCGTTGGCCGAAGCAGAAGTTCTTTGGGTGGCGGGGCGAACAAAGGGTTCGACGTTCAAGTTCAAAGGCGCCAGCGGCGCTTGCGCCGACTTGCTTTTGCGGGCCCGAAGCCAGGGCCAGATGCCCTCGGGGGCCGTCAGCACCACCAAGACAATGGCCGCACCAAAGACAACGCCCTGAATGCCGGGAAAGCGACTTCCCAACTCTGCGTGCAAAACCTCGCCCAACGGGATCAACACCAGCGCACCAATCACCGGACCGGCGATGGTGGCGATGCCGCCAAAGAGCGTCACGATCAGCGCTTGGGCCGAGGACAGCATGCCAAACACGGCGGCGGGTGTGACGATCAGCAGCACCACGGCATACAGTCCGCCGGCCATCGCTGTCAGACCGCCGGAAATCGCGATCGCCGCAAATTTCAACGGTAAGGGGTTGATGCCGGAGGCCATCGCAGCAGCTTCGTTTTGCTTGATCGCCAACAAGGACATGCCCAAACGCGAGCGGACCAGTGCCAGATTAATCAACAGCGCCCCGACCAGCAACGCCATGGCCACCAGCACGTACAACCTTTGATCGGCGAACTGCATGAAAGCCAAAGGTGCTTCACGTTTCATCGGCAGCGTCACTTCTTGAAACCCCAGCCACTCAAAGACATACAAGAGCGCGAGCGGGCAGGCCAACATCGCCAGCGCAAAGTAGTGCCCGCGCAATCTGAACGTGGGGATACCAATCAAGATGCCGCTGAGGGCACCCGTCATGCCTGCCGCGACCAGGCCGAACCAAGGACTGATGTTGAAATACGTCAGCAACAGCGCCACGGTGTAAGCACCGACACCAAAAAAAGCAGCGTGTCCAAACGAAATCAGGCCCGAATAGCCCGAGAAAATATTCCAAGCCACACCCACCAGCGCCCAGATCGGAATCAGGGTGAACATGAGTTGGTAGTAGCGGTCCTGGATCATCCAAGACACCGCGATGTAAGCCAATGCGGAGCCTAGAATCCAGGCCAGTGGGCTTTTCCATTCAAGGCGAGGGGCTGCCGTTAGTGGGTGATGTGTAGGGTGATTCATGGTTTACACCCGTTCCACATTGCGGCCAAAAAGACCTTGTGGACGCACCACCAAAATGATCAGGAAGGCGACAAAAATCGCGGCGTTCTGCAACTGATTGGGCAGCACCAAGGTTGACAATTGCTGCACCAAACCAATCGTGATGCCACCCAAAAATGCGCCCGACACACTGCCCATGCCACCTAGCAGTACGCCGGTGTACATGATGATGATGAACTCGCCGCCGATGTAAGGCTGGAAGGGGTAGTAAGTGGCAATCAGGCCACCGGCAACGGCGGTGATGCCCGAGCCCATGGCAAACGCCAAGCGGTGGGACTTGCCCACATGTATGCCCACATAGGTGGCCGATTGCGGGTTGTCGGCAGCAGCGCGCATCATGGTGCCCCAGCGCGAACGACTGATAAACAGCGACACGCTGACTGCCACGGCGATCGCCACCAGCGACGCAATGGTTCTGCCTTGGTTGAGAAACAGCATCATCTCAGTGCCAAAAATAGGGCCGATTTCCCACGCCGTGGATGACAGCGGAGTGCGCATGGTGACGGGGGTAGAGCCGAACAACAGCAAGCCACCGTTGGCGATGATGAGCGACAAACCCAGCGTCAGCGTGAGTTGCGGATAGTGGCCTTCGCCCTCTGTTTTGGCCACCCGCATGCCGGTGATGTGGCGCAAAAAAGCTTCATACAAAACCACACCAAACACAAAGACCACCACACCTGCAAACAAGGCCGCGACAAAAGGCCCGACGTATGGCCCCAGCAGCGCCTGCAGGCCCAGATGGGTAAAGCCAAAAAAAGCGGCGTACATGCCCAGCATCAGAAATTCGCCTTGCGCGAAATTGATCACCCGCATGACCCCGAAGATCAATGCCAAGCCCACGCACATCAAACCGTAAATGCAGCCGACGATCAATCCCGTGTACACCGACTGCAAGATGTTCTCCAGCAGCATCAAACCATCAGACATGAAACAACCCTGTGAAAAGTGAGGCCAGCCAAGCAAGCTCAGGCACAAACAGGCGGTCAAAAATCGAAAAGTCAGGGGGTAGCCCTTGACTATCGTTGCTTGCTGGAGTGTCAATATACTTCAAGGTATCTCAAAAATACTAATGAGTAACCCTTGGGGTAAAGGATTTAACAAGTTGTGGGCAACGAATGACTTGGCCCAACTTTATCAATGGCATGGATAGGCTGCATCCACAACATCGACTTGACGAATGGGGCCACACCTCCTAGATTCGCTCCACCTCAACATGTCCGCATGCAGCTCAGACTACACAAAAATAGCGCTCATAAGCGCCATCACCGGAGACAAAAATTGAACCGTCAACGACTCGCCATCAGCGTCGCCCTGGCCCTCTCTTGTGGCCTATTTGCAGCTCTGGCCCCAGCCCAGACATGGCCCGAAAAACCCATTCGCATCGTTGTCGGACAAGCCGCCGGCGGTGGCATGGACACGCTGGCTCGGCTGATAGGAACGCGTCTGGCTGACGGACTGAAGCAGCCTGTGGTTGTTGAAAATAAGGTCGGGGCCGGCGGCATCATCGGCACCGACTTTGTGGCCAAGGCGCCCGCAGACGGCTACACCCTCCTGATGGGGCCCATCGGCAACATGGTGTTCGCACCCATCCTGACGCCCAAGTTGCGTTACGACGCGCAAAAAGACTTCGTTCCACTGGCCTTGGTGGCGACCTTTCCGCTGGTCTTGCTGGTCAATTCAAAACTGCCCATCACCACCGTTCCCGAACTGGTTGCGTACGTCAAAGCACATCCGGGCAAAGCCAACTACGGCGGCTCCGGTCCAGCTTTCCAGTTTGCCTCCGAGCAGTTCAAGATCAGGACGCAGACCACCGGCGAATTCATTCAGTACAAGAGCATGAGCGAAACCATCACCGCGCTGATCAGTGGCGACTTGCTCACGGCCTTTGTCGACCCAGGGCCTGCAGCATTGGGGTTGGCTGACGGCCGCCTGCGCGCGTTGGCCGTGACGTCGCCCACGCCCTTGGCGGCGCTGCCCAATGTCCCGACCATGAACTCGATCGGCATGCCGGAGTTGGAGATCCAATACTGGGCCGGGCTGTTTGCGCCGGCCGGCACGCCAGGACCGTTCGTCAAACGGCTGGAAGCAGAAATCAATCGGGTCACCGCCATGCCTGACATGGTTCAGCGCATGGCCACCATTCATGTCCAACCCGCGTCGGGTAATTCGCAATACCTCACACGCCTACTCAGTGATGACCTCGCCCGCTGGCGTCAGGTCGCACGCATCGCCAAGATCCAAGCCAATGACTAACATGTCCACCCCTGAGCCCTCACGCTCGCCAGTGATCGACTTCCACGTCCACATGCTGGAGCGCAGTGTCTTTGAGGCCTCCACCAACAAAACCGTCTTCACCGGCTTTGGCGCCACACCGGCCAAAGCGCCGCGGCCGGGCACGCAGCAGGCGGTTGAACGGATGTTCGACCCGCTGGCGATCATTGAAGACTTAGACGCCCGCGGCATTGATGTGGGCGTCCTCACGGCAAGTACTGTTTTGCAGGGCACCAGCTGGGCGGACCCGCAAACCGATCTGGAGCTGTGCCGACGCTGCAATGACCAGGCGGCGCGATGGGCGGCAGATCACCCGACCCGTTTTGTCGGCAGCTTTGTCCTGCCGCTGCAAGATCCAGAGCTGGCGATGACAGAATTTGAACGCAGCGTTGCCATGGGGCTGCGTGTGGTCAACGTCGCGTCAAGCTACAACGGTGTTTACGTGGGTGCGCCGGTGTATCACGCGTTTTGGCAGGCGGTTGAACAACACGGCATCACCGCATGGATCCATCCGGAAGGATCGCGCGACCCGTGGTTCCAGCAATACGCGCTGTGGAATTCGCTCGGGCAATCGGTGGAAGAAGCCAAGTGCATGGCGTCCATGATTTACGAAGGCGTGATGACGAAGTTCCCTGCGCTCAAGGTGGTGATGGCCCACGGCGGCGGCTATTTTCCGCACTACATGGGCCGGCTGGATCGCAACACGGCCAACCGGCCTGACACGGTTCGCCACACAGGCGGCCGCACACCGAGTGAGTTTCTTCGCTCGTTTTATTACGAGACCACGGTCTACGATCCGCAGGTCTTGCAGGTGCTGATCGAGCGTGTTGGCACAGACCGGTTGGTCATGGGCAGCGACTACCCGGTCGGTGAGCCCGACCCGGTGGGTTGGCTGCGTCAATGCGGTTTGGCCGGTGATGCGCTGACTGCCGTCACCGGTGGCAATGCGGCGCGCTTATTGGAGCTGTGACGTCTGGGTTGGGTGAAGGCTTAGCCTTCAAATCCGCATTCAGCGCGCAGCGTTGCCGTCTCTGACCCGGCCAGCAAGGCAATCAAGTCTGCTGCCGCTTGCGGTTCTTTTGCACCCGTGCAAACCGCTGCGGTGTAGACCGTGGCCAGCTCAAACTCTTTCGGCAAATCGGCGATCAGGTCGACGCCTTCGATGTACAAAATCTCGGTGTCTTGCGTGCAGCCCAGCAGGCCTTTTTCCGTGGACTTGGCCATCGCCGTCATGGCGGCGGCACCGTTCGGGTAAGTGCGCAGGCGGTCTGCCAGCTCTTGGTCGAGGCCAAGTTGCTTGAGCACGTTCATGAAGTGAATACCGGCTGTTGATTTGACCGCGTCTGGGAAGTAAATACCGTTGGCGGCCTTCAGTGCCGCGGTGAGTTCGGTCCGTGTGGCGACGGCCGGTCTGGCTTCTCCGGTTTTCACGGCGATGCCGGTTTTGACGACCCCCAAGGCTTGGGCTGTACCCGCCGCCAGTTGTCCGCTGCTGGTGAGCTGCGCGATGAGCGCATCGGTCAAGATCAGGACGTCGCAAGGCGCACCGCCCAGCAGCTTGTCTTTCATCAAACCGACGGCCCCAAAGGTCGGTTCAATGGCGTAGCCGTGGAGGGCCATAAAGCGTTCTTGGAAACGGGTCACCAAGGCTTGTGCGGCCCCGGCGCTGATCAGTTGAAGTGTATTCATGAAGGGTGTCAGTCGAGTTTGATGTTGGCCGTCTTGATGACGCGGTTCCATTTGGCGATGTCGTCGCGCATGTACTTGTCGAAGACCACTGGGTTCATGATCATGGGCACCGCGCCTTGCTTGGTCCAAGCTTGTTTGACATCGGGCTGGCTGGCGATTTTGGAGACGGCTTCATTGAGCTTGTCGACGATGGCTTTGGGGGTGCCGATCGGGGCCATCAGACCGAGCCAGATGGTCGCCTCGTAGCCAGGCACGCCGGCTTCGTTCATCGTCGGTGCTTCAGGCAGCACGTCGGAACGGCGTTGCCCGCTGGTGGCCAGTGCTTTCACTTTGCCGGAACGAACTTGTTCGGCCATGGTCGTCACGGCGTCAAACATCACATCGACTTGGCCACCGATAACGTCGGTACGCGCACCCGAGCTACCTTTGTAGGGCACGTGCACCATGTCGATATCGGCCATGCTTTTGAAGAGTTCGCCGGCCATGTGGTACGGCGTGCCAGGGCCGGAAGACGCGTAGTTCAGCTTGCCCGGGTGAGACTTGGCATAGGCGATAAATTCTTTCAGGTTGTGCGCCGGGACTTTCGGATTGGCGACCAGCACCAGGTCTGAATAGTTGATAGGCGCGACGGCCACGAAGTCCCGCATCAAGTTGAAGGGCTTGTTGGGAATCAACGTTTCGTTGACCGTGTGCGTGTTCGACATGAGCAACAGCGTGTAGCCGTCTGCCGGCGATTTCGCGGCGTTGTCGGTGCCGATCACCGAGCCGGCACCAGGCTTGTTGTCGATGATGTACGACTGGCCGAGGGTCTCGGTCAAGCGCTGAGCGATGAAGCGCGCGTAGACGTCAGCCGGTCCGCCCGCTGCAAACGGAACAATGATTTTGACGGCGCGGGTTGGGTAGGCTTGGGCTGACGCGGTGGTGTGAGCCAGCACGCTGGCCAAGCTGATCAAGGCGAGGCCGGTGCGAAGGAATGATTGACGGCGCATAAAGGTCTCCGGTTTTTCGTTTTTAATTACTCGATTTTGCCAATTTTCTTGACGACCTCGGCCATCCGCTTGGCATCGGCTTGGACGTATTTTTCAAAGTCTGCGCTGTCCTGGTACATCACCGGGCTGCCGGCATTCAAGATGACTTCTTTGACGCGTGCATCTTGCGCCGCAAAGCGCGCTGCTGCACGAATGCGCTGCGCAATCGGCTCAGGCGTGGCAGCAGGAATGAACAAGCCAGACCACTGCGCATACTCAGCGTTGATGCCAACGTCTCGCAAGCTGGTCAACTCGGGCATGGCCATCAGCTTGCCCGTGCCCCAATGGCCCAAGACGCGCAACTTGCCGGCTTTGACTTGCTGCCGCACGGTGGCCGGACCTGACGACACTGCGTCGATTTGGCCGCCCAACAGTGCCACCACGGCTGGGCCTGCGCCGGTGAACGGAATGTGTGTGAGCTTGGTACCGGTGTTTTGCGCCAAAATTTCCATCGGCACGTGCATGGTGCCGTAGTTGCCAGACGAGCCATAGTTGATGGCGCCCGGACGTTTCTTCGCATCGTTGACAAAATCTTGTGCGGTTTTCCAAGGCGCATCGGCGCGCACGGCGAGCACGGTCGGGTCGGCGGTATAGCGCGCAATCGGCCGCAAGTCTTGCAGTGCAAACATGGCGGGCCGGCCCAGCAACACGTCAGCTTCCGGGATCACGGTGAGCGACGACAGGGCCATCAAGATTGTGTAGCCATCAGGCTTGGACTTGGCGGCAACGCTCATGCCAATGCCACCGCCCGCGCCGCCCCGGTTTTCGATCACCACTGGCTGGCCCAAGTCGCGTGACATGGCTTCAGCCACCGGACGCGCTACCAAGTCGGCCAAGCCGCCAGGTGGGAAGGGCACGATCATGGTGATGGCACGGGTCGGCCAAGCGCTTTGAGCGCTCACCAACGTAGCGGTGGAAAGCAGCAAGCCCGCCAGCAAGGTGGTGCGTCGTTTCATAGGTGTCTCCTGATAGATTGAAGGGGCTTTGGAGGTCTGGGCCGTGGTCGGCTTGCGCGTTTCAAAGTATGTTGGCATGCTAACATTCCATGATTATTTTGGCGTCAGCGGAATCCCTCATTCGGTTGCTTCCGCGACACTTTTCAACCCAACAGCATTGAGAAACAGCACATGAAAATCGCAGCGTTCAATCACCAAGGTCAGCCCGGCGTCGGTCTGGTGTCCAGCGACTTGAAGTCAGTCCAGCCGTTTGACTTGAGCTTGGCTGAGCGCGAATTAGGCGCCTTGCCCATCATCGAACGCCAAGCCAAGGGCGAGAACCTGCCGGCTTTATTGCCCGCCATCGCGCTGGCTGATGTGACGCTGCGTGCACCGCTGCCGCGGCCACGCCGCAACATTTTTTGCGTCGGTAAAAACTACTTTGAGCACGCCAAAGAATTCGCTGGCAGCGGCTTTGACAGCAGCGCCAAATCGGGCGGTGCCATTCCTGAGCACCCGATCTATTTCAGCAAAGTGCCCGAGTCTGTGATTGGTACCGGTGCAACGGTTGAAATGCCGGCAGCGTCCACCGCGATTGACTACGAAGCCGAGTTGGCGGTCATCATCGGTCGGGGCGGCAAAGGCATTGCAGCCAAAGACGCTCTGAGCCATGTCTGGGGTTACACCATCATCAACGACGTCACTGCGCGTGACTGGCAAAGCCGCCATCAGCAGTGGTTGCTGGGCAAGTCGTTTGACACCTTTTGCCCCATGGGCCCGTGGTTGGTCAGCGCCGACGAACTCGACGGCACCAACACGCGCATGCGTGGCTACGTGAACGGCGAGTTGCGCCAAGACGTCTCGACACAAGACCTGATTTTTGACATTCCCACTTTGATCGAAGTACTGTCGGCTGGCATCACGCTGTACCCCGGCGACGTCATCGCCACCGGCACGCCAGTGGGTGTGGGCATTGGCTTCAAGCCGCCGAAGTACTTGGTCTCCGGCGACCAGTTGCGCATCGAGATCGACGGTATTGGTTCTTTGGACAATCCAGTCCGCTAAAGATCAAACGACCAGCGGTGTTTCTTGCATCGCTTCTGTCTGCTCAACTAACATGTCGACCTGACCTTTCCAGTAGTCGCTGGAGCCGAACCACGGGAAGTTGATCGGGAAAATCGGGTCGCTCCAGCGCTGGGCCAACCAAGCGCTGTAGTGCACCAGCCGCAGTGTGCGCAGCGGCTCGATCAAGGCCAGCTCGCGCCGGTCAAATTCACAAAACTCTTCATAGCCGTCCACCAAGGCGCCGAGCTGGCGTGTGCATTGGGGGCGGTCGCCCGATAGCAGCATCCACATGTCTTGCACGGCCGGGCCAGTACGTGCATCGTCTAAGTCGACAAAGTGTGGACCAGCACCAGCAACACCTTCGGGAGTCCACAAGATATTGCCTGGATGGCAGTCGCCGTGCAGACGCAGCGTGCGTACGCTGCCAACGTTATTGATCACGCCTTGGGCGACCTGCATGGCTTCTTCAAACGCGTGGCGCCAGCGGGACTCCATGTCCAGCGGCAGGTGGTTGCCAGCCAACAAAACGTCCCGACTGGCGAAGCCGAAGGTGTCGATGTTGAGCGCTGGCCTGTCGGTGAAAGCGCTGCGGGCGCCGACGCTGTGAATCCGCGCCAGAAAGCGGCCAATCCATTCGAGCACGGCGTTGTCTTCAAGCTCAGGCCTGCGGCCCCCGCGACGCGGTGAGACGCTGAACGAAAAACCAGCAAAGTGGTGCAGCGTTTGGCCCTTCAGCGTCAAGGCACCGATGACCGGAATTTCAGCCGCCATCAGTTCGGCGGCAAAGGCGTGCTCTTCTAAAATTTGCGCATCTGTCCAGCGATCGGGGCGATAAAACTTAGCGACCACGGTGTCGCCTGCGCCACCGGCATTGCCTTCAGGTGGTGCCGGGCTTTCGAGTGAAATTTGGTAGACGCGGTTCTCGTAGCTTGACAGCGCCGTCAGTCGGCCATCGCCCCATAGACCCACGCTGGCCAGTGCATCGAGCACCACATCCGGCGTGAGAAATTCATACGGGTGTGCGGCGTTGCTTTTGTTGCCATCGGGGAGTTCGTTCATGGCACCGATTGTGGGGCTTGGCCTCAAGCTTGGCCCCACGCTTTATCAAGCCAGTGACAAGTCGACGACGATGTTGCCGCGGGTGGCGTTCGAGTACGGGCAGACCAAGTGCGCTGCGTCGACCAGTTGCTGACCGACGGCGCGGTCCATGCCAGGCAGACTCACCACCAGTTTGACTTCGATACCGAACCCAGCAGGGATCTGGCCAATACCGACGCTGGAGGCGATCGACGCATCGGCCGGCACCGCTACTTTTTGCACGCCGGCAACGTGTTTGAGCGCGCCCAAAAAGCAAGCCGCGTAGCCAGCTGCAAACAGCTGCTCAGGGTTGGTCGCGCCGCCCGCGCCGCCGAGTTCTTTGGGCGGTGTCAGTTTCACGTCGAGCAGATTGTCCGAGCTGACGGCCCGACCATCGCGGCCGCCAGTGGCTGTCGCGTGCGCGGTGTAAAGAACTTTATCGAGTTTGGTAACCATTAAAAAATACTCCTGAAAGTGGGTGTCTAAGTTGAGTTAGACCATACCATTCAGAGCAGAAGTTAGACTCAGCACCCCATGCCAAAACCCTACAGTCCCTCTGCCAACAAACATCCAAAACCCGCGCCAGCTGCGCAAGTGATTGAAGAACTACGCACCGGCCAGTCGATTGAATTGCTCAAAGAGCTGCACATCCTGACGCGTGAAGGCAAGCTGAACCAAGACACGCGGCGCAAGCTGAAACAGGTCTATCACCTGTACCAGTTCATCGAGCCGCTGTTGAACGATGCTTTTGCGCGCAACCCCGCACCGTCCTTGGCCGACCACGGTGCTGGCAAGTCGTATTTGGGTTTCATCTTGTACGACTTGTTTTTCAATGTCGCCCATCGCGGCGATAAAACCAGCGGCCATGTCTACGGCATTGAAACCCGCCCGGAGTTGGTCGCTAAATCACGCGAGTTGGCCAACCGGCTCGGCTTTGCGCGCATGAGCTTTCTCAATCTGTCGGTGCAAGAAGCCACCGCCTCAGACCAGTTGCCGCCGGTGGTCGACATCATCACCGCGCTGCACGCTTGCGACACCGCCACCGATGACGCAATTGCTTTCGGTCTAGCCCGTCAAGCGCGCCACATGGTGCTAGTGCCGTGTTGTCAGGCGGAAGTTGCCGGCGTGCTGAAAAAAGGCCGCGTGTTGTCGCTGGCGCGCACGCCCTTGGCCGAGTTGTGGCGGCATCCGTTGCACACCCGCGAGTTCGGCAGCCAGATCACCAATGTGTTGCGCTGCCTGCAACTCGAAGCGCATGGCTACGACGTCACCGTGACCGAGTTGGTCGGCTGGGAGCATTCGATGAAGAACGAATTGATTCTGGCCAGCCGACCCGACCAGCCTCGCGCGGCCACCATCAACGCCGCCCGTGAACGCTTGACGCAGGTGTTGAATGAATTGGGGCTGGGTGAGTTGAAGGCGCGTTTTGGGGTGGTTTGAGGGATGGGGATCGGCCAGGGGCTGGCCTCCTACATTGGAAAGCGTTCGCGATCAGCGGGTCATCTGACCGCGTCGCATCGCGGCCAGTTGGCGAATCGCTGTTAGCACCACGCGCTGGGCGTCGCTGGGGGTTGCATCGGCACGCAGCGTCAGCCCGACGAGTTCTTCGCTGCCGTTCATGTTGACGGGCAAGGCGCTCAGCACGCCGGTGTTCAGGTCGGCCTGAGCTGCACTCACAGGCGTCAGCCACACGGCATCGCTGTTGGCGGTGTAGCTGCGCGCCACCGACACCGCCAAAGTCTCGACCGTGCGTGGCGGCTGACTCAGGCCGCGCGTCACAAAGAAGTTGTCGGCAGTGAGTCTGATCGCCGTGCCTTGCAGCGGCAACACCAGTGTGAAGGCCGACAAATGCGCCAGCGGATGGGCGCTCAGCGCGGCATTTTGCCGCAGCGGATGGCCAGTCCGGACGGCCAGTACCAGCGGCTCGGCATAGAGGTTTTCAAACGTCAGTCCGAGCATGTGGACGGGCTCGGCAAAGCGGCCAATCACCAGGTCGAGTTCGCGCTGGCGCAACTGGGTCAGCAGCGCTGGATTGTGGTCGGTGTGGATCTTCAGGCTCAGCGCCAGCCCGCCACTGACGGCCACCTGATCAAGTTGCTGCAGCAACTGCGGCATCAGCCAAGGCGCGACCGTCGGCAACACGCCCAGCGTGACAACTGCTTGCGTGTTCTGCCGCGTCGGTGAGACGCTGGCGACGGCTTCGCGCAGCGCGTTCACGCTGGCCCCGGCGTGGCGAAAAAAGGTCTCACCGCTGCGCGTCAGCACGGCGCCACGGCGACCGCGTTCAAACAGTCGCACGCTCACCAAGGCTTCGAGTTCCTTCAGGGTTTTGGACACCGCCGGCTGCGTGATGGACAACACGTCGGCGGCTTTTTGCAGGCTGCCGTGTTGCGCCACTGCCAAAAAGCACTGCAAATGACGGAACTTGATGCGCTCATCGATCATGGTTTGACATGTCTATTTAGTTATGTATTGCCAGAAAAAATGTCACTATACATAACATTTTGGAGTGATTACAGTCCTCAGTTGATGCATTTTTAATTTTGATATTTCGTGGAGACTGCACATGAACGCCGACACCGACAAAGCCATCATTTCCCCGCGCGACTGGGCCTGCCACCCTGCGCACATTGACCCGCGCTACAAGTCCACCGTCTTGCGCGGCCCCAAGCAAGCCTTGGTGCCCATGAAGCACACACTGGCGCAGCGCAATGCGCCGGTCTACAACGCCACCCAGTTTGGTGCGCTTGACAACGACATGACGAAAAATGCCGTGATGAATGGCGAGCCTATGGGCGAACGCATCATCGTCACCGGCCGCGTGCTGGATGAAGACGGCCGGCCCGTGCGCAACACGCTGGTTGAAGTCTGGCAAGCCAACGCCGCCGGTCGCTACGTTCACAAGGTGGACCAGCACGATGCGCCGCTAGACCCGAACTTTTTGGGTGCTGGCCGCTGCCTCACCGACGACCAAGGTCGCTACACCTTCAAGACCATCAAGCCTGGTGCCTACCCTTGGGGCAACCACCCAAATGCTTGGCGTCCTAACCACATTCACTTCTCGCTGTTTGGTGACTACTTTGCGAGCCGCTTGGTGACGCAGATGTATTTCCCCGGCGACCCGTTGCTGCAGTACGACCCGATGTACCTGGGTGCGCCCGATCATCTGCGGGACTGCATGGTCTCCAAATTCAGCCTCGACGTGACCCAGCCCGACTATGCGCTGGGCTATGTGTTTGACATCGTGCTGCGCGGCGCCAAAGCCACGCGTTTTGAATAAAAAGACCGAGGATTTTTCCCATGACGCAACTCAAACAAACCCCTTCGCAAACCGTTGGCCCTTACTTCGCTTACGGCCTCACACCGACGCAATACGGCTACGACTTCAAAAGCCTGTTCACCCCAGTGTTGACGCAAGATCATGCTGAGGGTGAGCACATTCGCATCACCGGTCTGGTGGTTGACGGCGCTGGTGTGCCCGTCAATGACGCTATCGTCGAGATCAACCAGCCCGACGCCCAAGGCCAGATGATTCGTAGCGTGGAAGACGCTGAGCGCAAAGGCTTCGCTGGCTTTGGCCGCTGCGGCACCGGCACATTTGCCGGCAACCACTTCGTCTTTGACACCGTCAAACCGGGCGCGCTGGGCGAAGGTCAAGCACCGTTCATCGACGTCTGCGTGACCATGCGCGGCCTGTTGGTGCACACGTTTTCACGCATCTATTTTTCAGACGAAGCTGCGGCCAATGCCAAAGATGAGGTTTTGAAAAGCGTGCCAGCCGAGCGTCGCGCCACCTTGGTGGCCCAACGCGAGATGACAAATGCCGGACCGGTGTATCGGTTTGACATTCACATGCAAGACAGCGCACACGGCAAAGAAACCGTGTTTTTTGATCTTTGAGTTCGGGGATCGCTGAGAGGGCTCAGCTCCGAAAGCGCTTGCGCGTCAGCGCCAGCGCGACCCAAAACGCCCCCACCGCATAGACCAGCAGCACCGCCAAGTGCAGCAGGCCTTGCGCTGGCCATTGGCCCATGAACAGCGGCCGGATCAGCTCAACTGCCGCGGTCAGCGGTAAGAAGTCTGAGATCGCGCGCATGAAGCCGGGCAACTGGTCTCTGGGGAAAAATACGCCGCTTAAAAACATGGTCGGTGTGAGGAACAGCGTGAAGTAGTAGGTGAAAAAATCGTAGCCCTTGGCCAGCGCATTGAAGATCAGCGCGATGCTCGAAAACACGATGCCGACCAAGCCCAGCAGTGGCCAAGCCAGCAGCAACCAAAAGCTGTGGCTGATGCCCAGCGCCAGCATCACCAGCAAGATCACGCCGCTGGTGAACAGCGACTTGAACGCAGCCCAAAGCATCTCGGCCATCAGCACGTCGTCAAGGCGTACCGGCGCATTCATGATG
>CANFWV010000017.1 GCA_947450695.1 Comamonadaceae bacterium | reverse complement strand
GTCTGTACGGGCAGAGCTGGCTGCGCTGTAGGGGATGTGCTGCATCTGGATGCCGGCCATCTGGTTCATCAGCTCCATGCCCATGTGGTAAGTGTTTCCGACGCCACCGGAGCCATAGGACAACTTGTTCGGGTTGGCTTTGGCGTAATCGATTAATTCTTTGACGGAGCTGACGGGTAAGTTTTTATTGACCGCTAGCACTTGGGGGAAATTGCCGATGGGCGTGACTGACACCAGTTCACGCTGCATGCTATAGCCGCGTTTGGGGTAAAGCGTTTCGCCTGCCGCGTGCGTTTCGGACACGAACACCAGCGAGTAGCCGTCTGGTGCAGACCGTGCCACCGAGTTCAGTCCAATGGTGCCCGCTGCACCTGCCCGGTACTCGACGATGACGGGCTGGCCAAGTTTTTCGCTCATCTTGGGAGCAATTAACCGTGTCAGGATGTCTGCCACCCCACCCGGCGCAGAAGGCACGATGACCTTGATAGGTTTGTTGGGAAAGTTGGCCGCGCCTTGCGCCCAGACAAGGCTTTTTGATGCCAGCAGCGTTGTACCGGCCATGAACAACACAGCACGGCGCGTCTTAGTGATCTTTTGCATGAGTTTGTCTCCGTTATTTGGGGCATGGATGAGTCCTGTTTTTGAACTTCTGGCCCCTGACATTCGATGGTTAAGGCAAGATTTTAGGTGCGCCTTGGATGGGCTTGCGACAGGGTAAATACCATGCGTCGCCCAGATTGCCGAGTTCTTTGATGTGTAAAAAGATTTTGATTTCGTCACACGTAAGCCGAGCAAGCTTTGCTCTGCTGTAGATCCTGTCGTGGTTGTGATTGAGCAGACTTTGTGAGAATCAAAGTTACCGTTTATAGGCGCTATTTTTTGATGTATTCATGAATTTCTTTTGAATGCTCTTCTTTAGCACTGGGCGTTACACATTGGCGTTGACTCACCTGAATCCAAAAATGAAGATTGAATAACTGGTTAGGAAATATTTACCTTGTTTGGTAAATGTCAAATCCAACTTGTTTGTGATGGTGTAACGCGGCATGTGAGTGCCTTTGTTTCAGCGTCTGCCTAGCTATTAACTCATCTTCAGGAGAAACTCATGCGGATACCACACAAGCTAAATCCGATCAATAAATTGCTAGCCGGGGCAATGGTGCTGTGCTTAGGTCAAACTGCCAGTGCTTTTGACGTAGCACCTTATTTTCAGGCGTGGAGTTCTGGAACCTTAGTCAGTGCTAAGAGTTCGGCAGGTCTGGACAGCGCAACCCTTGCCTTTGCCATTACCAGGGGCACATGTGCTTTTGATGCCAATATCACCAACAAGCTTTCAGATGCACGTAACTATGTTGCAGCAGGGGGGCGACTGATAGTTTCTATGGGCGGTGCAGATGGAACCTATGCTGAAATTTCCTGTACATCTGACGATGATTTATTCAACTTGATTGAAAACTTAATTATTAATACAGGAACCACGCGCCTCGATTTTGATGTCGAGGGGGCACAGCTCTCGAATACAACGGGCACTGCTCGTCGAGCCCGTGTTTTGGCACGACTTCAAGCTAAGTACCCTGCTCTGTATGTGTCCTTCACTTTGCCCGGCTGGTTTACGGGGCTCGACACCAACTCAATCAATTTATTGAAAACAACTGTTGCGGCAGGTGTGCGGATTGACATGGTGAACTTGATGAGCATGGACTTTGGCGCGAATAACTTGAAAGCCCAAGCTGTGCCACCGACTATCGCTCAGGCATCGATTCTTAATCTTCAGGCGTCAGCCACGCAATTGGCGACGGTTTACCCCGGTAAATCGAAGTCGCAGATATACGCAATGATGGGGCTCACGCCGATGATTGGTATCAACGACGATGGAACGGTATTTTCGTTGGATGAAGCGCAAACGATCGCTAATTTTGCCAAGCTCAATGGCATCGGTTTGCTGTCTTACTGGTCATTCCAACGAGATATTGCTCAAGCCAGCAGTGGCATGGGGCCCGTTGGCACCTACAGTGGCGTCGCCCAATCTAATTATCAGTTCTTGAATATTTTCAAGTCTGCTGGCGTATACACCCCACCAGCCCCAGCCCCAGCCCCAGCCCCAGCACCAGCGCCAGCACCAGCACCAGCGCCAGCACCAGCACCAGCACCAGCGCCAGCACCAGCACCAGCGCCAGCGCCAGCGCCAGCGCCAGCGCCAGCACCAGCACCAGCACCAGCACCAGCGTGTAGTTTTTCACTCTGGGTTCAAGGAAAATACTATGCAGCTGGAAGTATCGTGACGTATTCGAATGGGAAATCGTATGTGGCGAAGTTTGCCAATCCAGGTTACAACCCAACGATCAGCACGTATTTTTGGGCCCCCTATACTTGCACGACTTCATCTGCTCCACCCCCTGCACCTTCGCCAGTCACTGTATATGCGTGCACATTCCCAAATTGGATTCAGGGTGGATATTATTCAGTAGGGAAGATTGTTCTCTATACTGATGGAAAACTGTATATTGCGACGCATGCCAACCCTGGTTACAACCCAACGATAAGTACTTACTTCTGGTCTTTATACAAGTTCCCAGCTTGGGTTAGCACTAAAAACTACGCCGCAGGCAACATAGTGAATTATAAAAATGGTAAAAACTATATTGCGAAGTTTGCCAACCCAGGGTACGACCCAACAATCAGCACTTATTACTGGGCTCCTTACGGTTGCTGAAATTCTTACGGCGTAGTTGATTGACAGGGTTTTAACCGTCAGTTTTTCTCAAAAAAAGAGCGCCCCTTGTGAACTGCACCCCAAAAATTGGACACCGATCCAATCTTTTGGGGGGTCATGGCGAAATACGACGAGAAATTTAAAAGAGCTTTAGCTCAAGAGTACTTTTCCAACGGGTGTGGCTATAAGTCCCTCGCAGCCAAATACGGTATCCATCACGGCCAATTAAAACGCTGGGTTGACTCCTATCGCCAAAATGGCGATAGCGGTTTGATCAAGAAGTTCAGCCACTACAGCGCTGAATTTAAGCTCAGTGTTCTGCAGCATATGTGGCGTGAAGAGCTGTCGTTTAACCAGACTGCGGCTCTTTTTGATCTGCGCGGAGGCCCAGTAGTTGCCTCGATTTGGCAGCGTAAGTACCATGAAGGCGGTATCACAGCACTGGCCCCAAGCCCCGAGGGCGCCCTAAACCGATGAAGCCTCCCGAACCCTCTAAGTCTACTGGCGAGCAGCCCAAACAGGCTAAAACACTGCAAGAACTTCAACGAGAAAACGAGTACTTGCGAGCCGAGGTGGCGTATCTAAAAAAGTTGGATGCCTTAGTTCGAGCCAAGCAGCAGGCTGCTCAGACAAAGCGAAAGTCCTGATCGAACTAAGGCAGCAGCACCCCTTGGCCACTTTGCTCGAGGTGGCCGAGCTGCCTCGCAGTATGTTTTACTACCAAGCCAAGGCCCAGCAAGGGGTAGACAAGGATGCGGATTTGAAGGTTCGCATTCGTGAGATTTACGACTGTCACATGGGCCGTTATGGGTATCGACGGGTCACGGCTGAGTTGTGTCGCAATGGTGGCATGGTCAATCACAAGGCGGTTCAGCGGCTGATGCAGTTGCAAGGGCTCAAGTCGCTGGTGCGCCCTATGAAGTACCGCTCATACCGAGGCCAGTTCAATGCAAATGTGCCCAACATCTTGGATCGGCAGTTCCGCGCTGATCGGCCAAACAGCAAGTGGGTGACGGATGTGACAGAGCTCAATGTTCGAGGAGACAAGCTGTACCTCTCGCCGGTGTTGGGCCTGTATAACGGGGAGATCGTTGCCTATGAGACGCAAGAGAACCCGAGGATGCCTTTGGTCCGCGAGATGATCAAGAAAGTATTGAGCAAACTTGGCAACGGCGAAGCGCCAATGCTTCACTCAGATCAGGGTTGGCAGTATCAGATGACTTCATACCAACGTCCGCTTGCATCGCAAGGCTTGACTCAAAGCAAGTCACGCAAAGGCAATTGTTTGGACAACGCGGCCATGGAGAGCTTCTTTGGGACACTCAAATCTGAGTACTTCTACTTGAACAAATTCGAGAGATTGAAAGAGCTAGAAACGGGTTTGAAGGAGTACATCCATTACTACAACAACGACCGGATCAAGACCAAGCTAAAAGGGCTGAGTCCCGTGCAATACAGAACTCAGCACTCTATGGACTAATCAATTTCTTGAACTGTCCAACTTAATGGTTGCAGTTCACTTGAGGCGCTCTTTTTTAGGTTGCTCAAGGTTTTTATTCCACAAACGCCTCTTCGCGTTTCTTCTTAACTGCCGGCAACAAAACGACCAAGAGCATGAACACGCAGACTACAAGCAAGCCTGCAGACAGTGGACGGGTGATGAAGGTGCTCCAGTCGCCGCGTGACAACAACAGCGCACGACGCAAGTTTTCTTCCATCATGGGGCCGAGGATCAAACCGAGCAGCAAGGGTGCTGGCTCCACTCGCAGTTTGTTGAAGACATAGCCAATGATGCCGAATACGCCTACTACCCAGATGTCCCATGTGTTGTTGTTGGTCGAATAAACACCAATAGCGCAAAACAGCACAATCGATGGATACAGAAAGTGGTAGGGGACTTTGAGTAGTTTGATCCACATGCCGATCAGCGGTAGGTTCAAAATGATCAGCATGGCGTTACCAATCCACATCGAGGCAATCAGACCCCAGAACAGTTCTGGATTACTGGTCATCACCTGTGGGCCGGGTTGGATGTTGTGAATCGTCATTGCGCCAATCATCAGCGCCATCGTGACAGTCGATGGAATGCCAAGTGTCAGCAGCGGAATGAAAGCGGTCTGCGCCGCGGAATTGTTAGCGGCTTCAGGACCGGCTACACCGCGGATATTGCCTTGACCGAAAGGCACTTCGCCGGGACGCGCTTTAACTTTTTTCTCAATGGTGTACGCCGCAAAAGCAGCCAGCGTAGCACCTGCACCGGGCAAGATGCCGAGGACGCAACCGAGCAAGGTGCCACGCAGGATGGCCGGAGTCATGTCCTTCCAATCTTGCTTGGTGGGGTACATCCCCTCTACCTTGATGCTGATGACTTCGCGTTCAACCTCGCGTTGTGCCAAGTTGCTGATGATCTCCCCATAACCAAAAATACCCATGGCAATCGCGACAAAGCCAATGCCATCGGTCAACTCGGGCACGTCAAAACTGTAACGCGCTACACCCGAGTTCACGTCGGTTCCGACCAGACCAATCAAGAGGCCCAGGAAAATCATGCCAACCGCTTTCAGCAGGGAACCTGAAGCCAAAACCACGGCACCAATTAGACCCAGAGTCATCAATGAAAAGTATTCGGCTGGGCCAAACTTGAAAGCCAGTTCGGTCAGGGGTGGCGCAAAGGCTGCGATCAGCACTGTGCCAACGCAACCGGCAAAGAAAGAACCAATGCCTGCCGCAGACAAGGCCTGCCCGGCTCGTCCCTTTTTGGCCATCTGGTAACCATCAATCACGGTCACGACCGATGACGACTCCCCTGGTAGATTGACCAAAATGGCGGTGGTTGAGCCGCCGTACTGTGATCCATAGTAGATGCCAGCCAACATGATCAGCGCTGACACTGGTGGCAACGCGTAGGTGGCTGGTAGCAGCATGGCGATGGTGGCCGCTGGGCCAATGCCAGGCAACACGCCAATCAAGGTCCCCAACAGGCAGCCAACCAATGCGTAGGTCAGGTTGACGGGGGTGAAGGCAACGCCGAAGCCCAAGGATAAATTTGCAATCAGATCCATAAATATATTTCCTTAGCCTGTGATGAAGTCAGGCCACACAGGGAACTGAAGCGCCAGTGCCATGACGAACACCAGGTAACTGCCAATAGCCAAGGCTGTTGCCAAGTAGAGAGTTCTTAAGAATTTCCAGTTGGCCTGAGCCATACTGGCAATGAAGGTCAAGGCATAAATCGCAACGATCAATCCAAAGGCCGGCAGCGAAATACTGCGAAGCCCCGCCAACAAAAGGCCAAACACGAAGTTGGCGGCGATGATGTAGAAAAGTGGTCGCCATGCCCACGGCCCTATCTTGTCACCATCTACCGAATTGATGACCAGTGCGTTGAACATGATCAAGACACCAATAAGGGCCATCACGCTGCCTAGCAACAACGGAAAGTAACCTGGACCCATGCGGGCGCCGTCGCCAATGTTGTAATTGGTGGCGCCCCATGCGAAAGCAACGCCCATCACGAAGAACATCACACCAGAGTAGAAGTCTGCTTGACTTTTTATTTGCAAAATTTGCCTTTCGAGTTTTTAGAAAGTGGGAATGCGTTCATTGCTTCACCGCGTCGACCTTCCGAAGTTGGTGACAGTCCAGCTGCAAAGCTTGTATGTTGGGTTGATTGGTCACCTTCTTGCGAAGGATTCAATCAGTCGCGGGAAATAGTTCAAAGTTGCTCTATTTCGGAATGAATTGTGCACCTATTTATTAGTTCTAAAAGCTATAAATACTTTTATTGCTAATGGAATACCCTAGTCGCAACGCATCCAAAACGTAGGAGACCCTCATCAGCAGGCGTGCTGATGATTCACCGTGATCCGGCTCGGCTGAAGTTCAGTCGAAAAGTCGACGCGTTGTTTCGGTAATGAGGGCTGGTGTCACGCGGCACAAGTCTTCCAGCGGCTGCGAATAAGCCACTGGAATGCGGGGTGACCCAAGCCTTGTCGGTCTGGCTTTCAGTTGGCCAAAAAAGGCCTCAGCGATCTCGGCCAGCAGTTCACCGCCAAAACCACCTACGCGTGTTGACTCGTGGGCAACCACGACGCGGCCGGTTTTTTTGAGCGATGCAAACACGGTCGCACGGTCCCACGGCCAGAGTGTGCGCAGGTCGATCACTTCTGCATCAATGCCTTCAAGTGAGAGTGTGTCGGCTGCGCTCAAGCTGCTGGTGACGGTACTGGACCAGCTGATCAAGGTGACGTCGCGGCCTTCGCGTCGTATGGCGGCCTTGCCGAGTTCAATCGGTTCGGCGTGCGGGTCGACTTCACCTTGAACCAGCCAGAGTTCTTTGTGCTCCATGTAGACAACGGGGTCGTCAGAGCGAATGGCTGCTTTTAAGAGGCCGTGGTTGTCTGCTACGGTGGCTGGAGCCACCACAACCAAGCCTGGCGTACCGACCCATAGGTTTTCGTTACTTTGTGAATGCTGTGCGGCCATACCCCAACGCATGCCGATGGGTTGCCGTATGACGATGGGGACGCGCACTTGCCCACCTTGCATGTAGCGCGCCTTGGCTGCTTGGTTGATGATTTCATCGGCCGCGCACAAGGCGAAGTCGGCATAGCGAAGTTCGGCGACGGGGCGCATGCCGAGCAATGACGAGCCGATGGCCGCGGCCATGATCATGGATTCAGAAATCGGTGTGTCCACAATTCGCTCCGGGCCAAAGCGTTTTAGCAGGCCGCGGTATTGGCCGGCTACACCGCCTTCAGGCCCAACATCTTCACCTAGCGCCCAGACCTTAGCGTCGCGCTCCATTTCTTGGGCCAGCGCCAGACAGCCGGCTTCGGCATACGTCATCGTGCTCATGACGCGCCTCCGAGGTCTTGCACATCAGCAAACGCACTGGCCGCATCGGGCCAGGGTGCGCCGAGTGCTTCGATCACGGCAGCCTCGATTTGCGCTAGTGATTCGTCACGCAGTTGATGCAATTGTTCAGTGCTGACACCTTGCGACTGCAGCCAGTTTTCAGCGTGTAACAGGCAGTCATCTTTTCTGGCTTGTGCGACCTCGGCGGGGTCGCGGTAAAGCCCTTTGTCGTGGGCCAAGTGGCCGTACCAGCGGTAAGTGGTGGCGTGTAAAAAACACGGTCCACTGCCGGAGCGAACACGCTCGATCAACTCACCGGCAGCTTTCTCTACCGTCTGCACATTGTTGCCATTGACCGACAGCGTTGGAATGCCAAAGGCTTGCACTCGCTCAATGGCGGGCGGTCCAGCAGTCACGCTGCGCGTTTGCAGGGTGACTGAATATCCGTTGTCTTCACAGACAAACAGTACTGGTAAATCAAACAGCTTGGCCCAGTTGAAGGCTTCAAACAGAGGGCCACGGTTCATCGCGCCGTCACCGAAAAATGCCACCACCACGCCAGGTCGACTTTGCATTTTGAGTGCCTGCGCTGCGCCCACGGCGATGGTCACGCCATCAGGTACAACGCCGTTGGCGCCCAGCATGCCGAGTGAAAAATCAGCGATGTGCATGGAGCCACCCTTGCCGTTAGAGGTGCCGCCTTGGCGACCGAACAGCTCCCGCATCATCTTTGCGACCGACACGCCTTTCGCAATGGCATGGCCATGACCTCGGTGGTGACTGGAAACAAAGTCATGCGGATGCAGGTGATGACAAACACCGGTGGCAATGGCTTCTTGACCAGTGTACTGGTGCACCGAACCGCGAATATGGCCGTCTTGCAAGGACTTGCCCGCGGCTTCTTCGAAGTCGCGTATCAGCCGCATGGTGCGCAGCATCGTCAGCACTGCATCGGTTTGTTGATTGGCCGGCACCACGGGTTGAAAGCTCATCAAAGATCCTTTTTATTCGACTGTGATGCCCAGCTCTTTGATCAAGGCGCCCCAATAGGCGAAATCAGACGCAGCCCCACTGGCCAGTGTCGCTGCATTGGTGCCTGTCGGGGTCAGACCCAAAAAGCGCAGACGAGCTTGAATGTCGGGCATATTGACGATTTTGACGATCTCGGTGTTGAGCTTGTTCACGATCTCGTCTGGTGTGCTGGCGGGCGTGTAAATGCCGTGCCAAGAATTACCGATAACGCCGTTCGGGTCAAGGTTGCCACCGAACTCCGTGACGGTTGGCACATTCGGCAGGGTCGGAATGCGTTCGCTGCCAGAAACGGCTAATGCCTTGACTTTGCCGGCTTGAATCGACGGGATCGCCGTCGTCGACGCTTCGAGGTAGATGTCAACAACACCGCTCATCACATCTGGCCCTGGGTTGGATTTGTAGGGGATGTGTTTGAGCTTGATACCCATGCGTTTGGCCCAAGCTTCGAGCGCCACGTGCGGCTGCGAACCCACGCCGGCCGAAGCGTAGTTGATCGTGTCAGGGTTTTTCTTGGCGTACTCAACCATTTCTTTGAGGGTGTTGTACGGCGCGTTGGGGGTTGCCGTGATGATGTGCGGGACCAGTAAAATCTGCGAAATCGCTTTGAAGTCTTTCATCGCGTTGTACTTGGCGGTCGGGTACAAATGCGGCGCAATGGACATGACGCCTTTGACCGTGAAGAACAGGTTGTAACCATCGCCCGGCGCGGCCGCTGCAAACTCAGCACCGATCATGCCGCCAGCGCCTGGTCGGTTGTCAATGATGATCGGCTGCCCCAGCGCGATGCTCAGCTTGTTACCAATCAGTCGCGCCACAATATCGGGCGATATGCCAGGTGCATACGGCACGATCATCTTGATCGGTTTGTTCGGATAAGCACTGGTTTGGCCTTGGGCGGCGGGCAGCAGCAAGGCCGATGCAGCAGCAGCGGTGGCATTCAGCAGGGTTCTGCGTTTCATCATTTTTTGTCTCCTGTCGTTTTGGCGGTCTTACAAAATAAAACTGATCAGCGTCCGCCAGACACGTCAACCAAGGTTCCATGGACATAGCTTGACAGCGGGCCGGCGAGGAAGGCGATGACTTCGGCGACTTCTTCGGCCGTGCCGGCACGACCCAGCGGCACGGTGGGGCCAATTTTGTTAATCAAGGCTTGGCCGCCGTGGGCTTCGTGAATGGTGGTGTTGATGAGCCCTGGTCGTACTGCATTGACGCGAATACCGTGGGGTGCCAGTTCTTTGGCCAGCGCAAATGTGAAGCTGTCAACCGCACCCTTGGACGCCGCGTAATGAGCCTCATTGGGCATGCCGCCGTGTCGGGCAGCCGCAGACGACATGTTGACGATGCTGCCGCCCTTGCCGCCACGCTCGGTCGACATCAGCCGTGCCGCTTCACTGGTGCAAAAAAAGTAACTCAGCACGTTGGTGCGGAAAACATCCGTCAGATGCGCGTCGTCAGCGTCGAGGATGGAGCGTGGTTCGCCCACGATACCGGCGTTGTTGATCAAGGCATCCAGCCTGCCGAATGCCTTGAAGGCGGCAGCAAACAATTGCTTAATATCTTCGCGGTTGGCGACGTCTGCCTTGACGGCTAGCACCTGACCGCCCGCGGCTTCAACCATCGCCACCGTCTCTAGGGCGGCGGCTTGATTTTGGACATAGCTGAAGCAAATATTCCAGCCTTGCTTGGCCATGGTCACGCAGGTGGCGCGTCCGATACTGCGGCTACCGCCTGTTATCAGGGCTGTGGGTTTTGTGCTTGGAGTCATTGGTTTTTCCTTTGCGGGACGATTTTTGGGGTGTGCAAGTGTTGAGCGTCGCGTTGGACTTTCAAAAGCCCGTTTCGAACATCCGTCTGCGTGAATAAGTGATGCAATCGGTGCGCATTGCGTGGAAGATTGGTAATTGAAACCCGGGCATGAACCGCATGCTGTACCGAGCAGTGCGGCAACACAGAATGTTTAGCCAGGGTTTTGCCAGAGTTTGGGCTGGTGACTGGGATTAAAACCGCACATTCTCTGCGCCTTTGAGCTGCAGCATTTGTCTGGCTTCATCAGGTGTGGCGATCTCATGGCCTAAGCCTTCGATGATCTGCCGGACTTGCCGTACTTGCTCTGCATTGCTTTTGGCCAGCGTTCCTTTGCCTAGCCACAGGCTGTCTTCAAGACCGACCCGTACATGGCCACCCATAGCCGCACTCATGGCGGCAATGCGCAGTTGGTTCTTGCCAGCGCCCAATACGGACCACTGGTACTCTTTTCCAAACAGCCGGTCTGCCGTGCGGCGCATATGGATGACGTCTTCCTGGTGAACGCCAATGCCGCCCAAAATACCAAAAACTGACTGCACAAACAGCGGGCCTTTGACCAAGCCGCGGTCCATGAAGTGCGCCAAGTTGTACAGGTGGCCGATGTCGTAGCACTCAAACTCAAAGCGAGTCTGGTTGGCAGAGCAGGCCGCTAGCGCGTACTCAATGTCTTTGAAGGTATTGCGAAAAATCAAGTCCCTGCTGCCTTCAAGGGCTTCGCGTTCCCAGGCGTGTTTGAACTCGGTGAAACGCTCCAGCATGGGGAACAAAGCGAAGTTGAACGAGCCCATGTTGAGCGAGGCCACTTCCGGCGCGAAGCGCATGGATGGCTGGATACGCTCATCAATTTTCATGTACGGCGAGCCGCCACTGGTGAGGTTGAGAACAGCATTCGTCCGGGCTTTGATCTGCGGCAAGAACTTGGCAAATGCCTCAGGTGTTTGATCGGGCTTGCCTGTGACTGGATCGCGAGCATGCAGATGAATGATGGCAGCGCCGGCTTCCGCTGCACCCACAGAGGCTTCGATAATTTCCTCCGGCGTGATAGGCAGGTAGGGCGACATGGAGGGCGTGTGAATAGCGCCCGTGACGGCGCAGGTGATGATCACTTTAGACATGTTGGAAACTTCGGCTTTCGGGGCTAGTGGGTCGTTGATGTTTGATCGAAGAGATCGTACAAGCCCCGGGCCATTTCTCAATCGTGTTAACCCCTAGTTTGCCGTCGGAACCGCCACCTTGACACGGCCTGTCTTGAAATAAGACGTGAGGTTGTCGAAGACCAAATCAGCCATCGCTTGGCGTGTCTCGCGGGTGGCGCTGGCCAGATGCGGCAGCAGGACGGCATTGTCAAGGCGCCGCAACCGCTCGGGTACATTCGGTTCATCCGCGTAAACGTCGAGGCCGGCGCCAGCAATCACGCCTTGCTCAAGCGCTTCAATCAGGGCTTGTTCATCAATCACGGAACCGCGCGAGATGTTGATTAAAAAACTGTTGGGACCGAGCTTCTTCAAGATGTCGCTGGAGATGAGGTGTTGGGTTTCTGGTCCCCCCGAACTGGCGACCATCAAAAAGTCACACCACTCTGCCAGCGATGCGAGCGAGGGCTCATAGGCATAAGGCAAGTTCGGGTTTTGGCGCCGGTTGTGGTAACGGATTTCCATGTCAAAGCCGCTGGCACGGCGGGCAATGGTTTGGCCGATGCGGCCAATGCCAACAATGCCCAAACGCTTGCCGCTGACGCGCGTGGTCAGCGGGAAGGGCGCTTTCAACCATTGACCCGCGCGCAAGTAGCGATCTGAAGCGCTGAATTGACGCGCCACGTCGATCAACAGACCCATCGCTGTGTCGGCGACGCAGTCGTTCAAAACCTCTGGCGTGTAACCAATTTGAATGCCACGCTGATGCGCCGTGGTCACGTCCACTGCGTCATAACCAACGCCAAAAATCGATATCACTTTGAGCGCTGGTAAGGACTTGATCAAGGCCGTGGAGACACCTGTTTTGGCTGAGCTGACCAGCCCAGAGAATTCATGCCCTTGTACTTTCAGGAAATCGTCAGGCGATGATTGCTGCCACAAAGGGCATAGGTCATATTCGGCGCTCAGTGCGACTTCAAGCTGTGGCAAGAGCCGACCGTTCATGAGGAGTTTTGTTCTGGTCATTCTGCTTGGATTCCGGCGTCTTTGGCGACCTTGGCCCACTTGATCATTTCGGTTTGGACAAATGCGGTGAACTGCTGGGGCGTGCCGCCACCCGCTTCGATTCCGGCGTCTTGCAGCCGCTGGCGCACATCGGGTGAATTCAGCGCTTTGTTGACTTCAACATTGAGTTTGGCGATCACTGACTTGGGTGTTCCTGCGGGCGCCAATAGGCCTCCCCATGTGCTGGTTTCGTATCCCGTCATGCCGGCTTCTATCATTGTCGGCACCTGAGGCAAAACCGATGAGCGCTTGCTGGTGGTCACGCCCAGCGCCCGAACCTTGTCGCTTTTGATTTGCGTGCTGATGGCGGCCACCGTGTCAAACATGACCGATGTCCGCCCACTCAGCAAATCAGGGTGCGCCAGTGTGCTACCTTTGTAGGGAATATGAATCATGTCCAGACCCGCCATGGTTTTGAACAACTCACCTGAAAAATGTGGCGCACCGCCAGCGCCGCTAGACGCGAACGTGAGCTTGCCGGGATTGGCTTTGCCGTAGGCGATGAGTTCTTTCACCGAGTTGATTGGCAAGGTCGGCGTGACGACCAGCACCAGCGGCACCACGTGCGTGAGCACCACCGGCTCAAAGCCTTTGATCGCGTCATACGGCATGATTTTTTTCATGCTCGGATTGATTGCGTGGCTGCTGGCGACTAGCGCCAGTGTGTAGCCGTCGGGCGCTGTCCTGGCCACGAAGTCGGTGCCGATGATGCCTGTTGCCCCGGTCTTGTTATCTATCAGCACAGGTTGGCCAGTTGATTCGGTTATTTTTTGGCCAATCAGGCGAGCGGCTAAATCAATAGCACCTCCGGGTGAGGCGGGCACGACGATGGTGATGGCTTTTGTCGGGAAGTTCTGCGCCTGCGATGCGCTGGTTGTCGCTATGGCTGCAACGGCCAGCAGCGGCCACATGGTTATTTTCATGAACGGGTCCTCATGGGTGAGCTATTTCAATAGATGCTTGTGTCGCGAATAGGATTGAAGCACTGATATATTAGTGTGTCAATCCTATTCGCTGCAAGCATCAAGGCAAAAAAGTTACACCCATGGACTGTGCTCTAGGCTGTGGATAAGCGTCTGAATAAGTCGATTACGCGGCGCAGGCCGTGGCTTTGCAGACCGTGCTTAGCAATTAAGCAGGAGGGGATAGTCGCCGTGTCATCTCAGTCGGACTTGATGTTGTTGTCTTGAATCAATTTGCGGTACATCTCGAACTGCGCTTTGGTAGCGACGCCGAGTTCCTGCGCCGAGGAGCCGCGCAAAGTCACGCCAAGGGCGACCAGTTTGTCGCGGGTTTCGGGGTCAGCCAGTGCCTTGCGCATTTCGCTGTTGAGGCGATCGACGATGTCTTTAGGTGTTCCGGTCGGCACGACCATCGCGAACCAAGAGTTGAAGAAAAAGTTTTTCAAACCCGACTCGTCGACAGTCGGGACGTTCGGATATTGAGCCAAACGCTTGCTCGATGAAACTGCCAGAAGTCGTACCTTGTTCGCCTGAATGAGAGAGGTGACTGTGCCAAGGCCTTGAAAGGTGGCATCAACTTCTCCCGCTGCGACCGCGACAGCTGCCGGTGTTGCGCCCTTGTAAGGAACGTGAAGCGCGTTGATGCCAGCGCGTGATGCGAACAGCGCCATGGCCAAGTGTTGCGGGCTACCATTACCGCCCGAGCTGTAGTTCAACTTGCCAGGTTCAGCCTTGGCGGCAGCGATAAAATCAGCCACGCTTTTGTAGGGAGAGTCGGTTTTCACGACCAGACCCCATTCAATCGTGGCAGCCAGTGACAAGGGATCAAAATCTGTCAGGGCATTCCAAGGCATGCGGGGATAAATATGCGGCAGCATGGTCAAAATGCTGTCGTTGAATCCACCAAGGGTGTAGCCGTCTGGTGGGGCCTTGGCAACGCGGTCAGCACCGATCAAACCGGAAGAGCCCGCGATGTTTTCAATCACGATGTTCTGACCTAGGCCGAGCGACATTTTTTGCGTCAGCACCCGCGCCGCGTTGTCGACCGCGCTGCCGGCCGCCAGCGGGATGATCATTTTGATGGGTTTATTGGGGTAGTTGCTTTGCGCCTGCACGCCTGCGGCAAGAACCAATACGCTGATCGCAGTGAAAAGTCCTCGAGCTAGTTTTCTCATGGTTTTGTCTCCGGTTTGAATGGGATGATGGGCGGCGTGGATACTCAGTCCAAAGTCTCGCCAACCGTTCAAGTCTGGCTGGTGACCAGCGGTGCGATGTTCAGTTCAGCCGCCAGTGCCACCAAGTCTGCAAGCATTGGGGCCGACAACGGAATACCCTGCGTCGTGTATTTTTGACGGCGCTGATGGCTTTGCTCACCAGGTAACCAGATCCGCTCAACGTTCGGTAGTCGCTCGCTGTTGCGCAGGTCGCGGACCAAGTGGTCTAGGGATGACTTGAAGATGGCGGGGTCACCAAAGGCCTGCAAGTCGATCACCAGTACCGATTGGCCGGTGTTGGTGGGGGTGACGTGGTCATGGTTGAAGTCCACCACATCACGTCCCATGGCTGCCCCGTTGAGTGTGCCGGCCAAAAGGCCGACGATAAGCGCTAAGCCGTACCCCTTGTGGCCACCAATGGGCAACAAAAAACCTTCTTCAGCGCGTTTCGGGTCTAGCAGTGGCTTACCTTGTCGGTCAATCATCCATCCCTCGGGCATTTGCTCGCCGCGCTTGGCTTTGGCTTTTACTTTGCCATAGGCGGCGACCGTGGTGGCCATGTCTAGCACTACGGCAGGTTCGCTGCCGGCGGGGATTCCTACTGCAATGGGGTTGGTAGACAGCAGCATGTCCATGCCACCCCAAGGTGGTAAATGGTTGGCGTTGCCGACCGCGAAATAAAGCGCAATCATGTTTTGTTCGATCGGCTTTCGCACATAGAGCGATGCGGGTCCAGCGTGGTTGCTGGCGCGGGCACCGACCCAAGCAACGCCTGCACTGCGGGCTTTTTCAATCGCGATGTCGACTGCGTGCGACATCACCAAATGGCCCATGCCGTTATCTCCGTCAACAACCGCCATGGCGGCGCGCTCGGTGACGACCCGAATATTGGGGCGGGTGTTGATGCCTCCCGCCAAAATGCGTTTGACGTATTGAGGCAAGCGAATCACGCCGTGGCCGTCAGAGCCTTGCAAGTCGGCGTCGGCCATGAGGCCGGCGACTTTGGTGGCGTCTTGATCGGGTAGGCCGGCGCTTTTCAGGGCGCTCGAAATAAAGAGGCTGAGTTGGTCAGCACTGACCAAAATGGAAGTTTGGTTCGTTGTCATTTGGGTGATTGAGGGTGAGTAGGGGCTATATCAATTTGCGATCGTGTAGACGTCGCTATCGGCAATGGGATTGGCACCTACCTCGCCGCCTAAGGCTTCGATCAGGTTCGGTAGCATGGTGGTTAACTCGCCCGTCAAAATGGCCGCATCGGTGTCAAAGCCGTCATCGTCTTTGCCGCCTTCCTGTACGCCGTCAAGGACGACGTCGAGTAATTTGAGTTTTTTCACTTGCCCTGTTTCAGTCAGCACGAAAGAAATTCGATCGTTCCAGGTCAGAGCCAACTGAGTGGGAACTTTGCCGGCCGCAATGTGTTGGGCGACTTCGTCGATTTCCAGTGTGTGGCGAGAGTAGCGCACGGTGGACTTTTGGTCATCTGGCGTCTTCAGTTCGCAGTCGCGGTCAACTGTGAAACCGACAGGCGCCTCGCGGCTGGATAGCCAGTGTGACATAGAGGCCGACGCTGACATGTTGGTCAACACAGGCTTGACGCCGAGGCCTGGTAGCGAGCCAGGAACTTCGCTCAAGGCCTCAATTAAAAAGGTAACGATTTTGTCTGCCCCGGCTAGACTGCCGGTGTCGACCACTAAAAAATGGTTGACCGGGTCTATCCATAGCAGGGTGGTTGACCGTTTGGTGAACGCACGCGGCAGCAGGTCAAAAACGACTTGCTCTTTGAATTCTTTTTTGATTTTTGAACCGACACGCTCTTGTCCGGTTTCTTGTTTGTATTTTTCGATGAGCTCATCAACCGCTGACTTCACCGCTGAAGCGGGCAGTGGACGCCGCTCGGTGCACAGCTTGAGGATGATTTGACCGCCAATGCTTTCGAGCATGGCGATGCTTTTGTTGCCACGCGGTGGAACCCAGCCATTGGATTCAGGCTGCGTAGGGCCGCAGGGCACAAAGCGGGTGGCTTGCAGTGCTGCTTCAAAAGCGTCCAAGGGTGGCATGACGAAGTCGGTGGCGATACGGAAAAAGGAAGCGGTTTTGAACATGCAATACGGTCGTTGAAAAAAATGAAATGGGTGAGTGTCTTTGAAAAGGCATTGCGCTGAAGCCGATTGACGCGACGCTGCCTAAATTTAAGCGACGTCGATCACGTGTGTGTCAAAGCACCCCTTGCGCCTGTCTTCAAAGTAGTGTTCAAGGGTTTCCTTAACCGTTCGAAAAGCGATCTCGGCCCAGGGAATTTCAGCTTCTGTGAACAAGCGCGCTTCGATGGTTTCATGGCCCGGATTGAAGATAGGACTGAGCAAGCGCGCACGGTAATAAAAATGCACTTGACCGACGCGCACCACATTCATCACCGTGAAAAGGTCCTGCATTTCATACTCGGCACCGGCTTCTTCGTCGGTCTCCCGGGCTGCGCCTTCGGCCGTGGTTTCGCCGAGCTCCATGAAGCCAGCGGGGAGTGTCCATTTTCCCCAACGCGGCTCAATATTCCGCTTGCATAGCAATACTTGATCGCCGTTGTCACCCCAAACCGGCACTGTACCGACTACGTTGAGCGGGTTTTCATAGTGAACTGTGTGGCAAATGGTGCAAATGGCGCGATGGCGCGTGTCGCCATCATCCGGTAGGCGATAGACGACGGCAATACCGCATTCGCGGCAATGTTTGATAGGGGGACGATGCATGAAATGAGTGTAGCGCTTTGGCCAAGTCATGGCGGTCTTGGTTGTCAGTGATGGCGTCGTCTGGAACAACAAAAATGCCGGCAGAAGCCGGCATTTTTGTTCAGTCTGACGGTCGGATCAGGTCTTGGTTGTATGGGTGTGCTTTTCGATCAGGCTGCGTGCCGTGTCCAGCAGTTTCTTGCCGTCAAAGCCGCGCTTGTCCATGTCTTGAACCCACTCAACTTCCACTGCGCGAGACTTTCGGCGAAATTCCTGCGCTTCTGCCGGGCTCACCGTGTAGATAGAGTTGCCGCGGTCAGCGGCTGACTTTCGGCCTGGAATGTCGTTGGCCTGTTGGGCCTTGCCCATCCAGGCTGATGTTGCCATGCCCGAGTTGTTGTCGATGACCTTTTTCAGCTCCGGCGACAGCGAGCTGTACTTGGCCTTGTTCATCGTCATGATGAAAGTCGTGGTGTAAAGGCTGCCGCCGGCCGGGTCGAACTCGGCGTGGAACTTAGTCAGCTCATGGACCTTGACCGCCGGCACGACTTCCCAAGGAATTGCGCAGCCGTTGATGGTGCCTTTGCTCAGGGCATCAGGAATGCCAGGCAGCAGCATGCCAACGGGAATGGCGCCCAAAATACCAAGCAGTTTTGTGACTTGCCGTGTAGGTGCCCGCAGCTTCAGTCCGCGCATGTCGGCAACCGACTTGACGGGTTTGTCGGCAGTGTGGATCACACCCGGACCATGCACTTGCAGCGCGATCACTTGGGTGTCTTTGAATTCGTCTGTCGCGACCGTTTGAACGTACTCCCAGTAAGCTTTGGAGGTGGCTTCGGCGTTGGTCATCATGAACGGCAACTCAAACACTTCGACGCGCGGAAAGCGGCCTGCGGTGTTACCAGGCAGTGTCCAGACCACGTCGACCACACCGTCTTTGGCTTGATCATAGAGTTGCACGGGCGTGCCGCCCAGCTGCATGGCAGGATAGGCTTCGAATTTGATGCGCCCGCCGGATTCCTTTTCAACCTTGGCCATCCAAGGCTTGTGCATGCCGAGCCAAACGCCCGATTGCGGTGACATGAATGTGTGGAACTTGAGTGTGACGGACTGCTGGGCCAGCCCCGAAAGGGCCGGCGCACCGAGTGCTGCAGCCGCGCCAGTTCTGAGTAATGTGCGTCTTTGAATCATTTAACAGTCTCCGGTGTAACGATGCGGCTAACTTACGGGAATCCAAGACTTTTGAAAAGGGGCGAAAGCGCCATCGGGGCTATGAAATACCCTTACGAACAAGTGAAAAATGACGGCTCTGAACGTTTTTAATTTTGGACCTGACCGCAGCATAGTCGTCGGCCACAGTGCTTCGTGAAAAGATCTTTACAAACGCGAATCGCATCGGCATGATCTGCGGGCCGAACGACGACCTGTCAATTAATTTGATTCGCACTTCTATGAAGATCTGGTACCAGAGTATGACGAAAGCATCCGCATGGCCGGCGTACAACGCTGCGCTGCGCGGAGTCCTTGACGCCGTAGCCGATCCGGGAACGGACATCGAAATCCACGGCATTGAAGGACGCGGTGGCGTCGGCGACCAGTATCGTTACCTTGAGTTCATCGAAACGCAGGAGGTCCTTGCGAATGTTGAACGCGCCACCCAGCAAGGTTTCGATGCATTCCTGATTGGCAACAGCTGCGACCCGGGCCTGCGTGAGGCGCGGGAAATCACGGACATGCCCGTGATCGGGCTTGGCGAAACATCAGGTTACTTTGCCAGTTTGATGGCGGGAAACTTCGCCATCGTCACGGGCTCACAAAAACATGTGCCGAGGCTTGTTGAAAACTACCGTCGCTATGGTCACACGCAGACGCTGCACAGTGCACGGTCGATGCAGATGATCCGGCTTGTCGATCTTGATCAGGGGTTTTCTGATCCTGTCACGGCCCAAGAGCTCATTCATCATTTTCTCGAGCAGGTTGAAGTGGTTGCCGCGGAAGGCGCTGAATCCGTGATTCCCGCCGTCGGTGTGCTCATGGTTTTGCTTGCGCGCGAAAACATCCACGCCAGTTCGACAGGTATCCCTATCATCAACGGCGTGAAGGCCTTGGTCAAGATGGGGGAAACAGCCGTGCGGCTTCGCGCTTCTATGGGCGGTGTCTGGACGTCCCGACGCTGTGCCTATCAGCAACCACCGCCGAGCCAGCTGGCGGAAATTCGGTGCCATTATGGCCATGTTTACAGCACGCTTCCCGACCCTGATCGCAACCCCTGAATCTAACTATAGGCGTTAGCTTGACAGTTTCATCCCTATTTTTAAATGTGCTCAGGCGTGCAATTGGCTTCACGGCCGCAGGCCTTGCCAACTTGTCGCTGCTTCCGGCACAGGCGCAGGATTACCCAAACCGGCCCATCAAAATCATCGTCCCCTATGGCGCAGGTGGCAGCGTCGATGCAATTGGCCGCACGCTCGCGCAAGAACTCACGCAGCGCCTCGGGCAGTCGGTCATTGTTGAGAACAAGACGGGCGCAGGCAGCAACGTCGGCTCGACTTTCGTGGCCAAGGCGCCTGCCGATGGCTACACCTTGCTCCTGACATCGCCAGGCAACGCCATCAACGTCACGCTGTTCAAGTCGATGCCCTATGACGTGAAGACCGAACTCACGCAGGTCGCCGTGGTCGGGCGCGCACCGGGCATCCTGCTCGTGCATCCATCCTTCCCTGCGAACAACGTGAAGGAATTCGTGGCCATGGCTAAGAAGGCTCCTGGTACATTGAATTTTGGATCTGGCGGCCCAGGCAGTTCCGAGCACCTGTCGGCTGAGATGTTCAAAACACTGGCCAGCATCGACTTGACACACGTTCCGTACAAGGGCGGCTCAGCTGCTGTGAACGACATTCTTGCCGGCCACGTACAGGCGTATTTCACCAATCAAGCCAATGTGATCGGACAAATCAAGGGCAACGTGGTCAAGGTGATCGGCGTGGCCGCACCGCAACGTTCATCATTGTTGCCCAACGTGCCGACGTTCGGCGAGCAGGGCTACCCCGAGCAGCAGGTCTCCGTGTGGTGGGGCATTGCCGCGCCAGCGAAGACGCCACTGATGGTGCTAGACCGTCTTAACAAAGAGGTCGTTGCGGCGGGCGCGTCTGCTGCGATGCGGCAGCGCATCGCCGAGATGGGGGCTGAGTCAATCACCACCACGCGCGCCCAAGCCAATGCATTTTTAGATGACGAGATTGTTCGCTGGGGGCAGGCTGTGAAATCGTCTAACGCTCAAGTTAACTGAGTCAACTGAATTTCCTCAAGGAATCATCATGCATCCTGAAAACCGAACCGAACCGTTAAGCCGGCGCAGCCTGCTGGCCGCGCTGGGTAGCAGCTTGGTGGCGGCAACGCTGCCTGCGTTTTCTCAAGTTGACGCTTGGAAGCCGGCCAAGCCCATCCGTCTTATCAACGGGTTTGCCGCGGGTGGCTCTGGCGACCTGGTTTGCCGCATCTTGGCTGAAGGTCTGCGACCGATTCTCGGCCAGAACGTCATTGTTGAAACGCGTGCCGGGGCCAACGGGTTCATTGCCGCAGAGGCAGTTGCGCATTCGGTCCCCGATGGCCTCACGCTCGGTTTTGCGACGATGAGCATGCTGGCCGTTGCACCTCAGCTGCCCGGTGTGAAAATTTCATTCAACACGCAGACTGAGCTCACGCCGATCGCGTCCATCGCCAACATTTACTCGCTGCTGGTGTCTTCGAATGACGCACCGTTCAAGTCGGTGCCAGAGTTGATTGCTTATGCCAAGGCGCATCCGGGAGAGATTTCTTATGCGTCGGCGGGCACCGGATCGATTGGTCACCTCGCGGGTGAATTGTTCCGTCGGCAAGCCAACATCGACATCGTGCATGTGCCCTACAAGGGCGGCTCTCAAGCCATGATCGACCTTCAGGCTGGGCGTGTGAAGATGTTGCTCGGCAACATGTCCGACTACTTAGGGCAGGTCAAGTCCGGCCAACTACGGGGCATTGCTTTTGGAGGCGAGCGCGGCTCTACGCAACTGGCCGGGCTTGCGTTGATTAACCGCACGCTACCGGATTTCAATATGAGCAACTGGTTCAGCATTGTTGGCCCGGCGCAAATGCCTGAGCCGATCGTGACATCGTTGTCGCGCGCGATCCAAACCGCGCTGGCAGATCCCGCGGTCGTGCGACGTTTGGCAGAGCTTGGTGCGGAGCCGATGTCTTCAACGCAGCCTCAATTTTTGAAGCTCATTGATGCCGAGCGTAAGCGTTGGGGCGACGTGATCCGAGCCTCAAACATCCGGGCCGATTAAGGTGACGCAAATGGCAAAGCCTCCTTATTCGCCTACCGCCGCCGCCGTGCGCGAGCGGATTGAAGATTTCAGGACGCGGCGCGGGTATGTGCTGCCACATCAAGGGGCGATGGCCGCAGCGCTGCCCGAGTTGCAGGATGTGTATGGCGTGATCTACAAGACGCTCACGCTAGATAGGCATTATTTGAGCGACTTAGAGCGCGAGTTTGTGTGGCTTGCATTGCTCACTGCCGCGAAGGAAAAAATTGGCACGCATCATATCGATCTGTTCTTCAAGTCTGGCGGTACCGACCGTCTTGCCGAAGCTGTGTTCAGGCTTGTGGCCTGGTCGCAAGGCGTCGAAACTTTCCAGTTTTTAGAAGTCCACTGGCAACCGTACTTTCCTCAGCCGTGTGCGCGAGCGGCCTATGTTGCGGGTAAGGCCGCGTTGCTTGCAGACTATCCGGAGCTGCCGCTGGTGCTTCCACACTTGGCACTGTTGGTCGCTTTTGCATCGCGCGACCAGCAATGGGGTCTTGAAGTGGAGCTCGAGGATTGCTATGCCTGTGGTGTCTCAGAACCCAAGATTGCCGAGGCGCTGAGCTTGGTGCTATGGCCTTGCGGTGTGAACCGATTTCTTGAGGCGAGTGGCGTGTGGCTGAAGGTCATGCAGTCTGGCAAGGTGATGCCGTCCGAGCCCTTCAAAGCATGGGCCGAGACACCCGACCAAGGGGGCTTTTACTTGGCGCCGCGCACAGCTGAAGGGACGCCGTCCTGAGTGCTAACTGCACCGCGCACAGTATTGATTATGAGTTCCGCGTCATCCACCTGGCTGCCGCGCCAAGAAACATGGCCGTCCGGGCGAACCAAGACCAGTGGCTGCTCATAGAGTTTCGCAATGGCGGTATCTTCAATAATGACGACTGACAGCGGTACGCCGTGCTTGCGCGCGGCCTCTTGCAGGGCGGCGATGCCATTCGATTGCTCTGCCGGAAATTGCAAGAGTACAAAGCCATTGCCGAACAAATCGAGGGTCGAGCGTCCGTCGGAAAGCCATGCATGCGGAGCCCTGCCGCCCGGTCGTGCACTCGGAACGTAGGTGCCGTAATCATCCGGTGTTGCTGGCGAACCGTCAGGCATGCAAATGGGTGAGTCGTCGTAACGGTAGCCCATCTGAAGTCCCCAAGACGCCCAATCGACTTTGGTGGCGGCCTTCAGGCTGGCCCCGATGTCGGCACGCAGTTGTGAGCCAACGTCAGTCGCTTCCAGAATGTTGGCGCAATTTTGCACTGAGCGCCAAGAGTTCCAGTTGTGCGTTGAGAAGGCTGCATTACGTGCCGCCACTGGCCTGCGCTCGGCTTCATATGAATCGAGCAATGCTGGATCGGCCCAGCCCTGCAAGACGGCATTCAACTTCCATCCCAGATCAAAGGCGTCGCCCATCCCCGTGTTCATGCCCATGCCACCGGTCGGTGACATGGTGTGGGCCGCATCGCCGGCCAAAATCACACGCTGGTCTGCAAAATGTTTGGCGATTAACTCGCTGCGCCGCCAAGGGAGAATCGACAAAACCTCAAAAGGAATATCGTCCCGCCCGAGGCCTCGACGAATCCATGCTGCTGGATCTAAGTTCTCGATGTCGAGTTTTTCCTCGGTTCCTAGGATCGTCATGCGCCAGAGGTCTTTGCCATCGATCACAGTCCAGTTACCCCAAGTCCCTTCAGGACCGACGAACAGGTATCGTTCGGCTTCGCCTTTGTCGATGGCCTGCAGCAGCCCCGGCAAACGCATCAGAATACTAATGGAATAACTGAGCTTTGGATTGCCCTGCATGTCAATGCCGAGCGCGTTGCGAACGGCACTGCCCACACCATCGCAACCCACCATGTAATTGGCGCGAATCAGGACTTTTTCGCCGTTGTTCAGGTCGGTTACCTGCGCCAGCACATGCGTCTCAAATTGTTCGAAACTTTCCAGCTTCCAGCGCAGGTGCAAGTTCACCGATGGCTGCTTCTCAACGGCCGCCTGCATGATGGGGTTGAGCCAAATCTGCGGGCAGCGCTGTTTCTTTTCGGTACTCCACTGCGGCGTTTCCATGTCATCAAGACTTGGGTAATCGTCACGGTCTAGCAAGTGACCCGCCAAGCTGGTGCAAAAGACCATGGAGAGTTTGTAATCGCGAGGAAAACCTGCGCTGCGTACCTCATCGGCAATGCCCCAGCGACGAAAGATCTCCATGGTCCGGACCGCCATCAAGCCAATTTTGGGTTGAACAATGACACCATCGGTCAGCTCGATGAGGATGCATTCAGTGCCGCGTTTGCCTAGATCAAGCGCCAAGCCCAGGCCAATCGGTCCGGCCCCAACAATCAGCACCGGTGTCTCAATCATTCGTGTCATGCACACTTCATTTTCTAAAAATTAGTTGAGGTTGATGTCAAGTGGCTTGATCACAGCCTTCCAACGAAGGCCCTCGCGCTCTACCGCGGCTTTGAATTGTTCGGGCGTTTCGCTCACTGCGTCGTAACCGTAACTGGTGAAGGCGGAGCGAACTGCTTCAGTGGCTGCTGCCTTTCGGAAGGCATCGTTCAATTTGTCCAACACCGGCCCAGAAACGCCGGCTGGTGCGGCCAAGCCAAACCATTCTGTGATTTCGAAATCAGCCATACCTGACTCAGCGAAAGTTAGAAGATTAGGTGCCAGTGCATGGCGTTTCGAACTGGCAATGGCAATGGCTTTCAGCTTGCCGGCTTTGACGTACTGGGCAACATGACCAATGCCAATGAACATCATCTGAATTTGACCGCTCATGACATCGATCAACGCGGGCGCATTGCCCTTGTAGGGGACGTGAACGATGTCGATGTCTGCCCTGGATTTAAAAAATTCTCCGGTCAGATGAATCACTGAGCCAACGCCGGCCGATCCAAAGTTAAGTGCGCCTGGGTGGGCCTTTGCATAGGCCGTGAGTTCTGCCAGGTTTTTCGCTGGTACCGCGTTGTTCACGACCAGCGTCAGCGGACCAGTTGCTGCACGGCTGATGTGTTGGAAGGACTTGATCGGGTCGTAAGGAACGTTGGGGACCAAGAGGGGGGCCACTCCGAATGTGGTTGTATTCGCCCATAGGAGGGTGTATCCATCCGGCGCTGAATTCGCAACAGCTCCCGTCGTTTGGACGCCGCCCGCACTGGGCTTGTTTTGGACCACGACGTTTCGACCGAGTTGCAGGCCAAGGGCCGCAGCGAAAACGCGGGCGGTACCATCGGTTCCGCCTCCGGCGGCAAAGGGGACAACCAGTGTCAGTGGTTTGTTGGGATATGCATCGCTCTGGGCTGTACAAATGAGTGGAGCTGCCAGTGCCGCAACAAGCCCGAACCCGAGCCCCGTTTTGTTGACCATTGAACGCATGCAGCACGAGACCTTTTTTTGCATTTCCATGACCCCGTGCAGTCGCATTGATAAAGTTTGATGTCGCGTGGAAATGTCAGGCGCGTATACGCGAATTCCATCCGCCATACAAAGACTCGCCGATGCCCGGCGGAGGCAGGTTCTGGTCAGCCTTCAGTTGCTTTAACAAATACCAAGCCAAGCATAAATTGGAAGACAGTACCGGTTTGCCAGAGCGGCGCGCAATGTCGCCGATGGCCCGCAACGTTGGCACGCCGGTACCCGTTAGCACTACCGCATCAGCGTCTGTCCAGTCGAGGTGTTCAACGCTGTCGAGAACCATTTGGGTCCTGATTCGATAGACATGGCGTGTGTCGCTGGTGTCGAGCGAGACAGTTTTGGTGTCTGTGATCGAGAATCCTGCATTTTTCCAGTAGGTCTGACTCGCCTCAACGGCCCAAGCGGGATATGGCGCAAACAAGGCTATTTTTCGCGCTCCAAGATGTTTGAGCGCCGCACGAATGGCCTGCGCTGCGGTGACGATCGGAAAGCCGGCTTTCGCTGAGAATTCACCGATACGACGCTCCTCTTGTTCTGCACCAATCAGGTATGACGTTGCTGTGCAAGCATACCCAACAGCATCCAGTGGTGCTGTGTCAAAGTCCGATAAGGTCTCGCCGAAGTTGTCTAGGTATTCAAGTAAGCGATTTCGAGAGTTTTCGCGACTACCTTGAAGTCGGCCGATCAACATGCTGACGCCATCTGGCATCAAGGCCGTCATTTCCGGCTCAACTGTCGTGTTGGCTTGCGGAACCGTGATGCCAATCGTGGCGAGGGATCCGTACTCTCGATCAAACATAGTCAGATTTCTTGGTTGGGACCCGGTTATTTATCAGGACTGGATCTGAAAATAAAACTGAATAGTCCGACGCTGATGTAAGTGAGTTTGTAGCTTATGAATGTTTTTTTAAATCGTCAAGTGAATTTGGTGATTAAGTAGATTTTGGGTGCTAAAAGTCAGCGACTTACGAGACGTATTTGACCAGCCATAGCGACACGCTCGGAAACAGCAGCAGCAAGGTGGTGCGCAGGGCATCGCTGATCAAAAATGGCATCACGCCCTTGTAGCTTTCACCGATGGGCACGTCTTTGGCAAGGCCATTGACGACGTAGACGTTGAGGCCGACAGGCGGTGCCAAGAGTCCGAAGCCGACCGTCATTAGCACCATGATGCCAAACCAGATGGCGACCGATTCGCGTGGCATACCGAAGTCCATGCCGATGACCATCGGGAAAAAGATCGGGATGGTCAGTAGCAGCATTGAGAGTTCGTCCATGACCGCGCCCAACACCACATAAAAGAGCAAGATCGCGGTGACCACCATCAGCGGTGACAGCCCCCACCCGCCCACCAAGCTGGCCAACTGGTTCGGGACTTGCGTTAAAGCCAATGCTGAATTCATCAGGTCCGCGCCGATGAAGATTAGAAAAATCATGGCTGAGCTGTTGGCGGTGGCGTAAAAACATAGCTTGAATTTGGCCCAAGTGATCTCGCGCTTTAGCAATGCGGCTAAAAAGGTCGCTGCTGCGCCCACTGCGGCACCTTCAGTGGGTGTAAAAACGCCGCCATAAATCCCGCCAAAAACAATCGCGAAGATGATGCCGATGGGGATGATTCCCATCAAAGATGCCAGTGTCAGCGGCGGTCGATCAGGGTCGACTTCAGGGGCTTGCCCCGGAACCAGTCGAACATAAATACCAATCGCCACCATGTAGCCGAGCATGGCGATGATGCCGGGGACCATCGCCGCAGCAAACAACTTGGCGATGTTTTGCTCAGTCAAAATGGCGTAGATGACCAGTGGCACAGAGGGTGGAATCAGGATGCCGAGAGTGCCGCCCGCAGCCAGCGTGCCGGTTGCCAGTCGCCCAGAGTAACCGTGACGCTTCATCTCCGGCAAGGCGACGCCCGTGATGGTTGCGGCCGTTGCCACTGACGAACCGCAGATCGCTCCAAACGCAGCGCTTGCCAATACAGCAGCCATGGCCAGTCCGCCTTTGAAGCCACCCATGACACCAGCGGCGAATTGAAACAGAGCTTTGCTGATGCCGCCTTGTGTGGCGAAGTGACCCATCAAGATGAACAGCGGAATAACCGACAGGTCATAGCTCGCAAAACGCGCAAAGGCCTGAGCGTTGAGGAAGTTGGAAAACGGTCCCCAACCGGTCTGCATGACGTAGCCAGCCGCCCCCGCAGCAAACATCGAAACCGCAATGGGCACCCGAAGCGCCATGCTGACCAGCATAATGCCGAAGATCAGCAGCGCTAGGCTGAGCGGGCTCATGCGTTCACCTCACCGTGATCGGCTTGATCGTTGTCACCGGCGCTCAAGCCGAAGAGCATTTGGCCAAGGCCAATCACAGCGGTCAGCACAAAAGGCGGCACCATCGCTGCGTACACAGTCCATTCCGGAAATCCGAGAATTTGTGATTCTGAATGTGTAGAGAAAGAGTTCAGTCCACCAAGCGTGGTGCGCCAAGCGAGCAAGGCAAACAAAAGCGCCAACAGCAGGGCGCCGAATCGGTCAAGTCCGGCTTGATTTTTCTCGCTGAGTCGGGTGGTGAAAAAATCCACAATGATGTTGCCGCGTTTGGCTTGGCAATACGGCATGAACAACGCAATGGCCGCGCCGGTTGTCACCCCGGTGAGTTCAAAGTCTCCGATCAATGAAGTATCGAACAGGTTGCGCCCGATCACACTCCAGCAAGTCATGAGTGTGATGAAGGTCAACAACATCCCAGCCAGAATGGCAAACAGCTTGGCAAATGTGTGGAGGGTTTTCAATGTCGGAATTTCGTTTCATTAATAGGCGGATGACGGTTAAGTGCTATTCCTTGCGCTCGACCTCGACCTGCTTTGAGCCCGTATAAAAATCAGGCCACCTTTTCATCACGATGGCGCGGTCTGCTGCGTAGGCGTAGCAACTGTCAATCTTGGCGGGTGTGCCATTGGCTCTCAATTTGTCCGGCTGGGCTTGGCGAACCATGGTCAATGACTGAAAGGCTGCCGTGCCCATCGGGATCAAAATTTCCATCAAATGGGTGCAGCACTGCGCGCCACCTAAAAGTCGACGCACCTCACTGCTCCATCCGCTGGCAATCCGTTGCCCTTTGAGCGACTGTAGCGCCGTGCCGGCTGACATGCAGTCGTGATAAGGCGCCGAGGTGGTGAAGGTTGAGACTTCAAGCACTTGCATTTCTAGGTCAATCACCAGTCTGACACCCATGTCGTGAATGTGATCACCAGCCGGAACCACCCTGCCGCCACTGACTGCCGTGAATGTGTACGGCTTTTGATCTGTCACATGGCCCTCTATTTCATAGAGCCCATCGGAACGCTCCCAGCCACGCATTTCAATTTTTCGAAAGTGAAGCTCTTTGCGTGTGACCGCGTTATTCATTCCAGACATTTTTTCCATTCGCATCAATCGATGATTTTTAATCTAAGCGTTTTAGGTCACTAATTCGGATTGACGCCATGCCCCTAAGGATCATTTCTTGGGACATGGCAGAGTTTGGTCAGATGACGTTGACTTTCAGCGTGCCGATCCCGGCCACGCCACCCATCAATGTGTCACCAGCTACCACGGCAGCGACACCTGCAGGCGTGCCGCTCATGATCAGGTCGCCAGGTTGCAGTTCCCAGGCAGCTGACAGGTGCTCAATGCTTTCGGCGATGTTCCAAATCAGTTTGGAAGTGTCGCTGCGCTGACGGTCTTGGCCATTGACTTGCACATAGATTTCGGCGTTTTCGATGTCGCCGGCGTCCGCAACGCGGGTGATCGGGCCGATCGGTGCCGAGTGGTCAAAGCCTTTACCGATGTCCCAAGGGCGGCCGAGTTTTTTGGCTTCGTTTTGCAGGTCGCGGCGCGTCATGTCAAGACCTACGGCATACCCGTAGATATGCTTCATCGCATCGGCGGCCTTGATGTTTTTACCGCCGGTTCCAATGGCCACCACGAGCTCAATCTCATGGTGAAAGTTTTGCGTCATGCTCGGGTAAGGCATGCTACCAGTCTGGCCTTCTTCAATCACCACTAAAGCGTTGGCTGGTTTGAGGAAAAAGAACGGCGGTTCGCGGCCCGTGAAGCCCATTTCCTTGGCGTGCTCTTCGTAGTTGCGGCCTACGCAGTAAATGCGGTTGACGGGGAAGCGTTCAACCAGTCCAACGACTGGAACAGAAACCGTAGCAGGCGGCGTGAAAACAAAACTCATGGCACTCTTTCTTATTGATGGATGTCCGGTGCAACATGCACTGGACGGGCTGAATTAATGTAGCGCAGCTTGACGTTGTTAGGATTCAAATCATTCCGATTTAAGCAGCAGTTGAAAGTGTTCGACCACCGGTGGTGCAGCGAAAAAGGGGCCAACAATCGCGCGCCAGTTGGCAAAGGCGGGTGACGCCCGAAAGCCCACGGTGTGGTCTTCCAAAGTGGCCCAAAAAATCTGCAGCACGTAGCGCTCCGGGTTCTCAATCCCTTGGTTGAGTTTGAAGCCATTAAAGCCATGGGCACCTGAAATCACGGTGCGCAGACCCCGTTCAATAGCTTCTTTGAACGCCGTCTGCTGGCCAGGTTGAATCCGGATGTCGGCGAGTTCGAGAATCATGGCGTTCTTTCTCCTTCGAGGGTGCGGGGTAGTGAGGCGTTATTTTCGACTGATTTTAAAAGCAGACTGCACCCTGACTCTAGCGGCAATCCCGGCACAGACGCGAAGCAGCAGGCTCTGAGACAATACTCAGATGAGCGAAACCCTTTCAGGCACCCCCGCCACATCAGTGGCCCCTCCTTTGTCAATCACCCCTAAATCCGCGCCGCGCGTCGGATTTGTCAGCCTCGGCTGTCCCAAGGCTTTGACCGATTCCGAATTGATCCTGACCCAGCTCAGCGCTGAAGGTTACGAGACTTCCAAGACCTTTGAGGGCGCCGATCTGGTGATCGTCAACACCTGCGGTTTTATTGACGACGCCGTGCGCGAGAGTCTGGACACCATCGGCGAAGCACTTGCCGCCAATGGCAAGGTCATCGTCACCGGTTGTTTGGGGGCCAAGGCCGGCGAGTCAGGCGGCAACCTTGTCAAGCAGATGCACCCGAGCGTGTTGGCCGTGACCGGACCGCACGCCACGCAAGAGGTGATGGACGCGGTGCACCTGAATCTGCCCAAGCCGCACGACCCTTTCGTCGACTTGGTGCCCAATTCATTTGGCGTCGCCGGTATCAAGCTAACGCCGCGGCATTACGCGTACTTGAAGATCAGCGAAGGCTGCAACCACCGCTGCACTTTTTGCATTATCCCGTCGATGCGCGGTGACCTTGTCTCGCGGCCTATTGGCGACGTGCTGGTCGAGGCACGGGCCTTGTTCGCAGGCGGCGTCAAAGAATTGCTTGTGATCAGCCAAGACACCTCGGCTTACGGTGTCGACGTGAAATACCGCACCGGATTTTTCGACGGCAAACCGGTCAAAACTCGCATGTTGGAACTGGTGAAAGCGCTGGGCGAACTGGCTGAGCCTTACGGTGCCTGGGTTCGCCTGCACTATGTGTATCCGTACCCCAGCGTCGACGAGGTGATTCCGCTCATGGCCACCGGCTTGGTCTTGCCTTACCTGGACGTGCCTTTGCAGCACAGCCACCCTGACGTGCTGAAGCGCATGAAGCGGCCTGCCAGTGGTGAGAAAAATCTGGAGCGCATTGCGCGCTGGCGTGATATGTGTCCTGAGATCGTCATTCGCAGCACTTTCATTGCTGGTTTCCCCGGTGAGACCGAAGCTGAGTTCAGTCACTTGCTCGACTTCATGCGCGAAGCCCGCATTGACCGCGCCGGTTGCTTTGCCTACAGCGCTGTCGCGGGCGCGACTGCCAATGACATTCCGGGTATGTTGCCGTTGGAACTGCGCGAAGAGCGTCGTGCCCGATTCATGGCCGTGGCAGAGGAAGTTTCGAGCCAAAAACTGCAAGAGCGGATCGGCGCCACTATGCAGGTGTTGGTTGACTCAGCGCCGGCCATGGGTCGAAAAGGTGGTGTCGGTCGTAGTTATTCTGATGCCCCGGAAATTGACGGCACTGTGAAGTTATTACCCCCTGAAAAGATCAGCAAAACGCTGAAGGTGGGTGAGTTCACACGCGCCCGCATTGTCGGCACCCAAGGCCACGACTTGGTCGCTGTCCCAGTTTGAAAAAACTGGAAGGAGCCGGGCAGAACTGCACGGCTAGAACGCAAAAAAGGCCACTGAAATCAGCGGCCTTTTTTGGCTTATTTTGCAAATCTGCAGTGAAGCATTTTCCCAAATATTTATCTGTGGTGCCCGGGAGAGAACTCGAATCTCCACATCTTGCGATACACGGACCTGAACCGTGCGCGTCTACCAATTCCGCCACCCGGGCACAGCTAGCACTGTACCATGACTAAAGTGGCTTATTGAATACTGTGATCAAAAAAATTCAACTATCTGCCATGTTCTGGTTTGTAACGTGGATGCCTTATGCTGATGCCTGTGCCAGCAGCTGTGACGGACTTTTGGGGCGTCAGCTGATTGGGCACTCTATTTCTATTGACCATCTCATGAAAGAGATTACTTATCAAAACAACTCAACACCCTTCGAGCCAGGTTTCCAACCTGTTAGCCGAATTTGAAGGCACCGTCTCGGGACACCGAGACGGTCACGGCTTTGTTCAGCGCGATGACGGCGAGGCCGATATTTACCTACCGCCCAACGAAATGCGTGCGGTGCTTCACAAAGATCGCGTCAAAGCGCGCATCGTCCGTCATGACCGGAAAAACCGGCCTGAGGGCCGCGTCACTGAGATTATCGAGCGCTCGCCCAACCCGATCATTGGTCGATTGCTGCAAGAAAGCGGCGTCTGGCTGGTTGCACCTGAAGACAAGCGTTACGGCCAAGATATCTTGATTCCAAAGGGTGCCACCGGCACGGCTAAGACGGGCCAAGTGGTGGTGGTCGAGCTGACCGAGCCACCCGCGTTGTTCGGTCAACCGGCTGGGCGTGTCAAAGAAGTCCTGGGAGAGGTTGACGACCCGGGCATGGAAATCGAGATTGCCGTGCGCAAATATGGCGTGCCGCATGAGTTCAGCGACGAGGCGCTGGCGCTGGCGCGCGCTTTGCCCGATGCCGTGCGACCTATCGACAAGCAAGGCCGCGTTGACCTGACCGACATTGCGCTGGTGACGATTGACGGCGAAGATGCGCGCGACTTCGATGACGCTGTGTACTGTGAGCCGGCGAAGGTTGGCCGCGGTAAGGGTTGGCGTTTGTTGGTGGCGATTGCCGATGTGAGCCACTATGTCGAGACTGGCAGCGCGATTGACATTGACGCCTATGACCGGGCCACCAGCGTGTATTTCCCACGCCGCGTGATCCCGATGCTGCCCGAAAAACTTTCCAATGGTCTGTGTTCGCTGAACCCGAACGTTGAGCGCTTGTGCATGGTTTGCGACATGCTGATCACCGCCAAAGGCGAAGTCCACGCATACCAGTTTTACCCGGCGGTGATGTTCAGTCACGCCCGTTTCACGTACACAGAAGTGGCAGCTATTTTGGCTAACACGCGCGGCCCCGAAGCTGCTCAGCGCAAAGCGCTGGTACCGCATTTGCTTGACTTGCATGACGTTTACCAAGCCTTGCTGAAAGAGCGTGGCGTTCGGGGTGCGGTGGACTTCGAAACCACGGAGACACAGATCGTTTGCGATGACGCTGGTCGCATCGAGAAAATCGTGCCACGCACCCGCAATGTGGCGCACCGTTTGATTGAAGAGGCCATGCTGTCGGCCAACGTCTGCTCGGCGGACTTCATTGCCCAGAGCAAACATGTCGGCTTGTTCCGCGTGCACGAAGGCCCGACGCCTGAGAAGAAAGACATGCTGCGCAGCTATCTCAAAGCCATCGGCTTGGGCTTGACGATCGGTGATGATCCGCTGCCTGGCGAATTTCAGTCGATTGCTCTAGCGACCAAGGACCGTCCTGACGCCCAGCAAATTCATTCGATGCTGCTGCGTTCCATGTCGCAGGCGATTTACACGCCGATGAACAACGGCCACTTTGGCTTGGCGTACGAGGCCTACACGCACTTCACCAGCCCGATTCGGCGCTACCCGGATTTGCTGGTGCACCGCGTCATCAAGGCCGTCCTGAAACAAGCTAAATACCAGTTGCCAGCCTTGCCGACACCGGGCGAGGCCCATGCCAAGCTGTCTAAGCGCTTGGCTGCGCGGGCGGTGGAATCGGATCAAAAGCCGAAAAAACCGACGATGGATCAACTTGCCTGGCAAGCCGCCGGCCTGCATTGCAGCGCCAACGAACGCCGGGCTGACGAGGCCAGTCGCGACGTTGAAGCCTGGCTCAAATGCAAATACATGCGCGGCCATTTGGGCGAAGAGTTTGGTGGTGTCGTCAGCTCGGCGACCAGCTTCGGAATTTTCGTCACCCTGGATGCGATGTACGTCGAAGGCTTGGTGCACATCACCGAACTTGGCAGCGAGTACTTCCGTTTTGACGAAGCCCGGCAAGAGCTTCGCGGTGAGCGTACGGGTATGCGTTATGCCATCGGCACGCGGGTTCGGGTGCAGGTTAGCCGCGTCGACCTGGATGGTCGCAAGATTGATTTCAGGTTGGTGCACGAAGGCGAGGAGCTGATGGCTCGCGCCATGAAGGACAAGTCTGGTGGTTCCGCCGATTCCACCGCTGAAGAACGCGGTGGAGGTCGCAAGGGCAGCGATAAATACGCTGACAAGCGCGCAGATAAACATGCCGGCAAGCGCTCGGATCGCCCTGATCGTTCTGCTGCACGCAGTACGGGTGCGTCTGACCGCGGTGCGGCTCGATCACCTATACAGGCACTCAAGGCCGCCGTGAAAAAGTCAGCAACAGGTGGTCCGCGTAAGTCAAGTAAGCCAAGCAAGAAACCAAGACGGTGAGGGGATGGTCATGCGCGTTATGAGTTTTTTGCTGGAGACGGCTTTTTATCTGTTGATTGGCTCAGCACTGTTGCGTGCTTATATGAACTGGCTGCGCATCAGCATGACGGCCCAGCCGGGCACGTTTGTGATGGCACTGACGAACTGGTTGGTCAAGCCGCTGCGGCGCCTGCTTCCGCAGGCGCTGGCACGCTCTAAGGTAGATTCCGGCAGCTTGTTTGCGGCAGCATTACTGTCCTTGGTGTATGCATTGCTAGCGGCCTTATTGTTTGGCTGGTTCGATGGCGATGTGCCGCTGCTGGCCTTGTTGGCTTTTGCCATCAAAATGCTGGTCCGTGTGGCGCTGCAAGCCTTGACGATTTTGGTGTTTGGCTACGTCATCATCTCGTGGGTGCAGCCGGGTTCTTACGGCCATGGATTGTTTTCCCGACTGGTCGAGCCACCTTTGGCACCGCTGCGCCGGATCGTTCCCATGATTGGTGGTATTGACCTGTCGGCCATGGCTTTGCTGCTGTTGCTGCAGATCGGATTGATGCTCCTCGGTTAAGTGATTTTTCAGCCACTGGCCATTTCGGCCAGTGCTGATGCCGTCAACGCTTGAGTCGTTCTGTTTGCAGCCCACAGGTCGGCCAAATGGCCGTGTATGAAAACGGCTCGGGCTGCTGCAGTACGCGCGGGAAGTCCAGCAGCCAGCAGGGCCCCGATCATGCCGGCTAAAACATCACCCGTGCCGGGGCTTGCCAGCAAGGCGTTGCCGCTGTGATTGATCAGCGCCGTTTGTGCTGGTGAGGCGATCACGCTACCCGACCCTTTGAGTACGACCACGCAACCAAATCGATCGGCCAATTGCTGCGCAGCACTGCGCCTGTCGGACTGAACCTCGTGCGTGCTGCATTGGAGTAGTCGGGCGGCTTCCAACGGATGTGGCGTCAAAATTGTGGCGTGTCCTTTTGACTGTCTGGCCCTCAGCAGTGCCTGCAATGAAGGGTCTGCTGCCATGGCGTTCAGCGCGTCAGCGTCAAAGACTGCGCGTGTGGCGCTAGCCAATAGAAACGGCAAATGCGCTTGCACAGCTTGACCGCCGCCGCAGCCGCACACCAGCACTTGTTGCGAAACGTCCAGCGCCGCTGGACTTCGAAACATCAGCTCGGGCTGGGTCATGTCGACCGACAAAACGCTGTCTACCGGGTCGCCAAGCAGCGCAACAAATACCCGGCCAGCGCCAGCGTGCAGGGCGGCGCGCGCAGCCAGCAGGGCGGCACCGGTCATTCCGGGAGCGCCACCCAATACCGCTACATCGCCGAAACTGCCTTTGTGGTTGGCGTGCGCTCTTTGTCGCCGATCCAGATTCGTCGTGTCCATCGACGTTTTTTTACCTTGCAGCCATGCACAGGGCTGTACGTCCGCAGGCGTGACAACGCTTAAATTATCCAGCCAGACTTGGCCTGCTGCGTCGCGCCCATCGGCGGTGAACAGGCCTGGCTTTAATGTGAGCAAACTCAAGGTATGAAGCGCACCGGACCTCGGGAAGTCGAGACCCGTTGAGACCCGATACGAGGACGTACCCGTGTCCGCGCTCAGCCCTGTCGGCAAGTCGATGCAAAACACAGGCGCTCCGCTGCTGTGCATTCGCCTCAGCCATTGCGTCATCAGATGCGTGCTGGGGCGATCGGCGGAGAGCGAGCCGCCAATGCCCAGGAGTGCGTCTACGGCGATGTCAAAACTCGAAGGCGGTTCTAGGGAAATCAGCAACCCAGCTGAGAGTGCGCGTAGGCGTGATGCGCAGGCATCCGGTGGTTGCTGGCGCGCGCTGCCATCAGTGTCCTTGCCTTGCTCCGTCCAAGTCAGGCTAACGGTTTTACCCATTTTGCTCAGTTGCAGCGCGGCTTCAAATCCATCACCCCCGTTGTTGCCGGGGCCGCAGGCAATCCAGATGTGTTGTGCGTGCGGTGCCAGCGCTAAAGTCAGGCGGGCTGTCGCCAGCCCAGCCCGTTGCATGAGGGTGTGTTCTGGCAAATCGGCTTGGGCCTGCGCCTCAATCAGCCGCGTGGCGGCGATATCGAAAAGCGGGTAGCTGAGTTCCTGAGAAATCTTGAGCGTGCTGAACATGCCCGATTGTCGCGGCTTCTCAAGGTCTGGTAAGCGCTGCTGCTTAACGATTATTTCGTGTGCGCCTGGTTCAGCGCTGCCTCTATTTGCAGCGCCACGTCTAAAACGCCATCGTCGTGCAGGGCTGAATGCCAGAGCATTAGACCGATGGGTAATTGGTTTTGCGCTTGGTCAGGCGTGTAACAGGGTAGGGAGATGGAGCAGCCGTCGAGCATGTTGACCACTGCCGGATTGCGCAGTAGCAAGCCATTGACGCGAAAGAACGCGGCATCGTCGTCGATCAGATCGGCGATGGGTGGCGCAACCATCGGCACTGTGGGCGACAGCATGGCGTCGAAGTCGCTCATGCGCTGGTTCATGCGGCCGATCCAGTGCCTTCTGGCGGCGAGCAGGTCAATGTAATCAGCGGCGCTCATGCTTGCGCCTTTAAGAATGCGCAGCGCCACGCGGGGGTCGTAGTTAGATTGTTGGCGATTGATCAACTGCCGGTGCCAAGCGTAGCTTTCAGCTGCTGATAATCCGCCGGTGGCGTTGATGCTGGTCAGGTCGTTGATCTCGATCAGTTCGATTTCGACAATCTCCGCGCCTGCCGCACGCAGCACGCGCAAGCTGTTTTCAAAGGCGCTGGCCACGGTCGGCTCCATGCTGTCTTGCATCAGGCCGCGGGGCACAGCAAAACGGCTGGCCGATAAAGGCTTACCCGCTAGCGCCACTTGCCTGTCGGCCAATACCTCATGCACCAACACGGCATCGCGAACCGAGCGCGTGATGGCGCAGACCGTGTCGAGCGTGGTGGACAAGGGCATGACGCCCTCAGTCGGCACCAGACGCGCGGTACTTTTGAAGCCGACCAGCCCACACAGTGCGGCCGGAATCCGGATCGAGCCACCCGTGTCGGAGCCCAAGCCAACGGCTGCCGCCCCGGTGGCCACGGACACCGCGGCGCCCGAAGACGAGCCACCCGGAACGCGGGCGACTAAAGTGTCGGCCGAGTTCACTGGCGTGCCGTAGTGTGGGTTGATGCCGACGCCGGAGTAGGCGAACTCGGACATATTGGTGCGACCGGCGATCAAACCTCCGGCGCGGCGCAATCGGGCGACTGCCGGACAGTCGGACAGCGCTGGGTCTGCGTCAGCCAATACGGTGGAGCCGGCCACGGTTCGCTCACCAGCCACGTCAAACAGATCTTTGATTGAGATCGGCAGCCCGGCCAGTGGGCCGAGGCTGGCCCTGTTTCGGTTGGCGACGTTTGCCACTTTGGCAGCGTCTGCCAAGAGTTCGGCCGGGTGGCTGATGTAAACATGAGCGCAGGCGCTGCTCAAACTGGCCAGCCGTGCTTGGTTCAGGGCGTCGGCGATACTCATCTGGCCGGATGCGATGGCTTGGCGTTGTGCGTGCAGGTCTTTGGGCATGAGTTTCGTTGGCTTCGCGCCTGAGGGTGGTATGATCTGCGGGCTTTGCAAATGAACGAAAAGTTGTTTGCAAGGTAAATCGCAAATCAGCCATTCAAGGTGTCGCTCAGGAAATAAGTCCAGACGATAAGCGCTGATTTTAGACACAACCTTTGGAGTTATATATGTCAATCACTATGCGTGAAATGCTGGAAGCCGGCGTCCATTTCGGCCACCAAACCCGTTTCTGGAACCCTAAGATGGCTCCGTACATCTTCGGTCACCGCAACCGTATCCACATCATCAACCTGGAAAAATCGCTGCCGATGTTCCAGGATGCAGCTAAATTCGCGCGTCAACTCGCTGCCAACGGCGGCAACATTTTGATGGTTGGCACCAAGCGTCAAGCCCGTGATATCGTTGCTGCTGAAGCTCAGCGCGCCGGCGTGCCTTACGTTGACCAGCGTTGGTTGGGTGGCATGCTGACCAACTTCAAGACGGTTAAAACTTCGATCAAGCGTCTTAAAGAAATGAAGGCTCAGCAAGAGTCTGGCCTCGACGCCATCAGCAAAAAAGAGCAGCTCACGTTCAAACGTGAAATCGAGAAGCTCGAAAAAGACATCGGCGGCATCCAAGATATGGCTGCCTTGCCAGACGCTATTTTTGTGATCGACGTCGGTTTCCACAAAATCGCCGTGGCTGAAGCTCAAAAGCTCGGCATCCCACTGATCGGTGTGGTTGACTCCAACCACTCCCCTATTGGTATAGATTATGTGATCCCAGGCAACGACGACTCGTCCAAAGCGGTTGAGCTTTACGCTCGCGGTATCGCTGACGCGATCATCGAAGGCCGTGCCAACTCTACTGGCGAAGTGGTTCGTGCTGTTGCCCCTGTCGTCGCCGACGAATTCGTCGAAGTGAAGACTGCAGCTTAATCACTGCGGCCTTGTGCCACTCGAAAAAGGGGCTCGGGTAGCCCCTTTTTCACACTTAAATTTTGCGGGCGCCAGACTGTCCGCAGTTCGTATACCAAGTCAATTGACACTCACGGAGAAGCAAAAATGATAATTACTGCAAGCATGGTCGCCGAATTGCGCGCCAAGACCGACGCCCCCATGATGGAGTGCAAAAAAGCACTGACCGAAGCTGAAGGCAACATGGAAAAAGCCGAAGAGATTTTGCGCGTCAAGTTGGGTAACAAAGCAGGCAAAGCCGCATCTCGCATCACTGCTGAAGGCGTTGTCGCGACGTACACTGAAGGCGGCATTGGCGCACTGGTCGAAGTCAACTGCGAAACCGACTTCGTCACCAAGAATGACAGTTTCTTGGGTCTAGTCAAGGCTGTGGCCGAGGGTATCGTCACGCACAACCCTGCTGACGTCGAAGCCATAGGCGCCATGCCTTTCTCGATGGACGGCTTTGGCCCGACGATCGAAGATGTGCGCAAAGGTCTGATCGGCAAGATTGGTGAGAACATGAGTGTTCGCCGCTTCAAGCGTTTTGATGCGGGCAACCAACTGGCGTCTTACCTGCACGGCACGCGCATCGGCGTGGTGGTGGAGTTTGAGGGCGACGAAACCGCTGCCAAAGACGTTGCCATGCACGTTGCTGCCATGAAGCCAGTGGCTTTGTCCAGCGCTGATGTGCCTGCTGAGCTGGTCGCTAAAGAGCGTTCGGTGGCAGCGGCCAAAGCGGCTGAAGACGCATCCAAAGCGCAAGCCGAAGGCAAGGCGGTTCAGTCCGCTGAAATCGTTGCCAAGCGTATTGAAGGTGGCGTGCAGAAGTACCTCAAGGAAGTCAGCCTTTTCAACCAATCGTTTGTCAAAAATGACAAACAAACGGTTGAGCAGATGCTCAAAGAACGCGCTACCACGGTGAAAGGTTTCACCATGTACGTGGTCGGCGAAGGCATCGAGAAGAAGGTTGACGACTTCGCTGCCGAAGTTGCGGCTCAGATCGCTGCAGCCAAAGCCGCCTGATCATTCACGGGTCACGCTCCATTCCATTCCACCCTCAATCACGGACTCGCCATGCCAGCATACAAGCGGATTTTGCTCAAACTGTCAGGTGAAGCTTTGATGGGTGACGATGCTTTCGGTATCAATCGGGCGACGATTGTGCGGATGGTCGAGGAGATTGCCGAGGTTTCGCGCCTTGGGGTCGAGATGGCCATCGTCATCGGCGGGGGCAATATCTTTCGCGGCGTGGCTGGCGGTTCGGTCGGAATGGACCGGGCCACGGCTGACTACATGGGCATGTTAGCCACTGTGATGAACGCGCTGGCCTTGGGTGACACGATGGACAAAGCTGGGCTGACGCCGCGCGTGATGTCCGCTATCGCCATTGAGCGTGTCGTTGAGCCGTATGTGCGCCCTAAGGCTTTGCAGTATCTGGAAGAGGGCAAAGTGGTGATTTTTGCGGCCGGAACCGGCAATCCATTTTTCACCACCGACACCGCTGCAGCGTTGCGGGGTGCTGAAATTGGCGCGGAGATCGTGCTCAAGGCCACCAAGGTGGATGGCGTTTACAGCGCCGATCCGCGCAAGGACTCGAACGCCACGCGTTACGACACCATCACCTTCGACGACGCCATGAGCCAAAACTTGGAAGTCATGGACGCCACGGCTTTTGCCCTCTGCCGTGATCAAAAACTGCCGGTGAAAGTCTTCAGTATTTTCAAATCTGGTGCTCTCAAGCGCGTGGTCATGGGTGAGAACGAAGGTACGCTGGTCCACATTTGAAATTGAAGGTACGGCCAGTCTGGTCCCATCTTTTGTAAACTTGAATTTTGTTGTAGACGGAGAAGCACCCATGAGCATCGCAGACACCAAAACCAATGCTGAATCAAAAATGCAGCAGTCGCTTGAGTCCTTCAAGCACGCGCTGACAAAAATCCGCACTGGCCGGGCTAATCCCGGTCTGTTGGACACCGTGCAGGTCGACTACTACGGCTCAATGGTGCCCATCAGTCAGGTCGCAAATGTGTCTTTGCTGGATGCCCGTACGATCAGTGTTTCGCCTTGGGAAAAAGGCATGAGCGCGAAGATCGAAAAAGCCATTCGTGACTCTGATCTAGGTTTGAATCCAGCCGCACAGGGTGATTTGATTCGGGTGCCCATGCCTGCCATGACCGAAGAGCGTCGCAAGGAACTCACCAAGATCGTCAAAGGTGAGGGCGAACACGCCAAGGTGGCTATTCGAAATCTGCGACGTGATGCCAATGATGGCGTCAAGAAACTGGTGAAAGACAAGCTAGCCTCCGAAGACGACGAGCGCCGCGCTCAGGAAGAAATTCAAAAGTTCACCGATCGTTTCATTGCCGATGTCGACAAGCTTGTCATCAGCAAGGAACAAGACATTATGGCCGTTTGACGCGCCTCTTGACCTGTAACTTTACGGCTTGACTGCCATGACCACACCAGTGCTCAGCAACATGCCGTTCCACTTGGCTATCGTCATGGATGGCAATGGCCGTTGGGCTGGCAAGCGGTTTTTGCCGCGCATCGCTGGCCACAAGAAAGGTGTGACGGTGTTGCGCCGCTGCGTCAAGGCCTGCGTCGCTCGCCGCATTGGTGTGCTGACGGTGTTTGCTTTTTCTTCAGAAAACTGGAACCGTCCAGACGACGAGGTTTCCGGTTTGATGGACCTGTTAGCCCGTGCGGTTACCAGTGAAGTGGCCGAGCTCAAGCAAAACGGTGTTCGCTTATATTTTGTTGGTGATCGCTTGCGCTTGTCTGCCGCGATGCAGACGGCTTTCAGCAACGCTGAAGCCAGCACGGCCTCCAATACTGGCTTGGTGCTCAACATTTGCTTTAACTATGGTGGTCGTTGGGATATTGCGCAGGCGGCGCAAAAAGTCGCTGAGAGTGGTCAACCCATCACAGAACTTGCGCTTGACCGTGCACTGGCACTCGCACACGTGCCTGATCCCGATTTAGTCATCCGTACGGGGGGTGAACTGCGCATCAGCAACTTTCTGCTGTGGCAGGCCGCTTATGCCGAACTACATTTCACTGACAAACTTTGGCCCGAATTTGACGATGCGGCACTGGATGAAGCGATTGCTGTATTTCGCTCACGTGAGCGGCGATTTGGCCAAACTTCAGCGCAACTCGCTTCGATAATTGAAAAGCACAGACCAGCAGAATCCGTCCAGCCCACGGAGGGAGTTTGATGCTTAAACAGCGCGTCATCACTGCAGTGGTCTTGCTGGCGATTTTGTTGCCCGCACTGTTTTATCCGTCATATGTGCCGTTTTGTGCCATCACGTTGGTGCTTATTTCTGCTGGGGGCTGGGAGTGGGGGCGCCTGAATGGCTGCAGCCAGCCAGTTTCCCTATGGATTGGCTTGTCTTGTCTGCTGGCCTGCCTATTGTCTTGGAAAACCGGATTGCTGGCGCAATCTTTGCCTTGGTTATGGAGCGCGGCAGGTGCCACTTGGGTCTTGGCCGGTGGCTGGCTACTAAGCAGTGGTGTCTGCGGTTGGCCGCAGATTCCCAAGTCGCTGCGTCTGGTGTTGGGCTCCGTGGCTATTTGGCTGGCTTGGCTGGGTTTGGCTCAGGCGCGTGTCATCGGTGTTAACTTTTTGCTGTCGGTCATGGTGCTGGTATGGGTGGCTGACATTGGCGCTTACTTTTCCGGTAAAGCCTTCGGCACTCGTTTCACCAAAAGCAAGCTTGCCCCGACCATCAGTCCCGGCAAAAGCTGGGAAGGTGTTTGGGGCGGCATGTTATGTGTGTTGGTTTTGGCGCTCGGCTGGACATGGCTTGACAGCAGCGGTGTAACGCAAACTCCAAGCATCTATTCATCCCTGCTCATGCGTCATGGTTGGGGCGTGATGCTGATCGCGGTTATTTTCCTGTCGGCCATGAGTGTGGTCGGAGATTTGGTTGAGTCGTTGGTTAAACGCAGCGCTGGGGCCAAAGACTCCAGCGGCTTGTTGCCGGGTCACGGTGGTGTCTTGGACCGTGTCGACGCGCTATTGCCAACCTTGCCTTTGGCATTGATGTTGGCCAGTTTTTGAACAAGAAATGTACGCCATGAAACAACGGGTCACGGTTCTAGGTTCAACCGGTTCGATCGGCGTTAGTACCTTAGAGGTCATGTCTATGCATCCCGAGCGCTTCGAGGTGTTTGCCCTCAGCGCTGCAACGCAGGTCGAACTGATGCTGGCCCAGTGTCAGCGTTTTAAACCGACCTTTGCGGTCATGGCGAGTTTGCCTCACGGGCAGTTACTGGCCGATAAAATGCGCGCCAACAACCTGTCCACCCACGTCCTGTCTGGTCCCGAAGCCTTAGAGATGATAGCTTCCCATGAACAGGTGCATGCTGTCATGGCAGCCATCGTTGGTGCAGCCGGACTACCGCCATGTCTGGCTGCGGCCAAGGCAGGCAAGCGGCTGCTGCTGGCTAACAAAGAAGCCTTAGTGGTGGGCGGCGATGTGTTCATGAATGTTGTGCGTCAGGGCGGTGCACAACTGCTGCCGATTGACAGCGAGCATTCAGCTATTTTTCAGTCCTTGCCAGAAGACCCATCCACTTGGCCTGAGCGTGTTGAAAAGATCATATTGACCGCTTCAGGCGGCCCGTTTCGCGAGCGTGACCCAGAGACCTTGCGATTCGTGACGCCTGACCAAGCCTGTGCACATCCGAACTGGGTCATGGGTCGCAAAATTTCGGTCGACTCGGCGACCATGATGAACAAAGCGCTGGAGGTCATCGAGGCTCGATATCTTTTCGGTGTCACGCCGCAGCAAATCGAAGTCGTGATTCATCCGCAAAGCATCATCCATTCTTTGGTGCAGTACCGCGACACCTCGGTGGTCGCTCAGCTCGGTACACCTGACATGCGGGTACCGATTGCCTATGGTCTGGCTTGGCCAGAGCGTATTGCGTCAGGCGCTAAAGCGCTTGATTTTCGGGCTCTGGCAACCATGACTTTCGCTACACCCGACCCACATCGCTTTCCCGGTTTGCAACTGGCTTGGGAAGTGTTGGATGGGCCGGTCGGAAGCACGGCAGTTTTGAACGCCGCTAACGAAGTGGCTGTGGCTGCTTTTCTGACCGGGAAAATTCGCTTTGACCAGATTCACCACGTCAATCGTGACAGCTTGGATGTCTGCCAAGTGAGCCAAATACACGGTATAGATGACCTACTGGCCTTAGACCAGCAAACCCGCGCCGTAGCCACTGCGCACGTCAAGCGAATGGACGCTTGAGATGATGACCTTGCTGGCTTTCGTGGTTGCGTTGGGTCTGTTGATAACCATCCATGAGTATGGCCATTACCGCGTTGCAGTGGCCTGCGGCGTGAAGGTGTTGAAATTTTCGATCGGTTTCGGTAAACCGCTTTACACATGGCGTTGCGCCGGCAAGCCAACCGAGTTTTCGATCAGCGCTTTGCCGTTGGGTGGCTACGTCAAGATGCTCGACGAGCGCGACGGGCCGGTCGATCCGGCTGAACGCCATCAAGCCTTTAACAACAAGCCTTTGCGATCGCGTGCTGCAGTGGTGGTGGCTGGGCCGATCGCTAATTTGTTGCTTGCCGTGCTGTTGTATTCAGTGGTCAATTGGGGTGGTATGCAGGAGCCTAAGGCGGTGTTGGCCGCACCTCTGCCAGACTCCATGGCTACTCGAGCTGGATTCGTCGGTGGTGAATCGGTGACCCATGCTGCGTTAGATGGTGAGACGCTGGAAGACGTCCGCTCATTCACGGATTTTCGCTGGCGACTGACGCAGGGCGCCATGAAGGGGCAAGACCTTCGCTTGGTGGTGACGACTGCCGTGCCAGTTCATCAAAGTGACGCCCCACGAGACATCGCGAATCAGAGCCTCAGCAGAGAACTGATTCTTCTGTTGAGTCAGCTTGATGCCCGCGAGGTCGATGCCCAACTGTTTCGCCGCATTGGTCTGTTGGGCCCGTTGACGCAACCTTTGATCGGTGAAGTGATGGCTGGCGGTGCCGCTGCCACAGCGGGCTTGCAGGTCGGCGATGTCGTGCGGCGCATGGGTGACCGCGAAGTCACTGACGGGCAGCAGTTACGCGACATGATTCGCGCTTCGGTCGTTGGGCAGGGTGCAAAGCAGCAGGCTTGGCAAATCGAGCGTGGCAGTCGCCAAATCACGCTGATGGTGACGCCGCAGGTCCTGCTCGAGGCCGGCGTTCCGGTCGGTAAAATAGGCGCTTACATCGGCTCTGCCCCGGCAATGGTCACCGTCCGTTACGGCTTAATCGATGGATTCTGGGGCGGCATCGTCAAGACTTGGGATGTTTCTTCCCTGACGCTGCAAATGATGGGAAAAATGCTGGTTGGCGAGGCCTCCCTCAAAAATTTGAGCGGGCCGCTGAGCATCGCCGACTACGCGGGCAAGTCTGCCACGCTGGGTTGGGCTGCTTACTTGATGTTTTTGGCACTTATCAGCGTCAGTCTCGGGGTGCTTAACTTGCTGCCGCTGCCAGTGTTGGATGGCGGGCACCTGATGTATTATCTTTGGGAGGCGGCGACAGGCCGAAGCGTCTCCGAAGTCTGGATGGAGCGACTTCACCGCGGTGGGCTCGCCATTTTGCTGATGATGATGGCGATTGCGCTTTTCAACGACTTGCAACGACTTCTCGGTTAGGCTTTCCGGCGTGTATTTGGTTTCATTTATTCCACATCTAAGTCACCACCGATTTTCACTTCCAGCCGTTTGGCTGAAAGCTGCTTTCACTCAAGAACTTCATGCATCACCACCTTCATCGATTTAAATTCCGTGCGCTTTCGGTCTTGGCCACCAGCATGCTCACGGCTACCCTGGCCTGGGCCGTTGATCCATTCACGGTGCGCGATATTCGCGTTGAAGGTTTGCAGCGGGTTGAGCCTGGAACTATTTTTGCATCCATTCCTTTGCGGGTTGGCGAGATATACAACGACGACAAGGGGTCTGCGGCGATTCGTTCGCTGTTCGCCTTGGGCCTCTTCAAAGATGTGCGCTTGGAAGTGACCGGTGATGTGTTGGTTGTGATTGTTGAAGAACGTCCCACCGTTGCCGGTGTGGAATTTGTTGGCAGCAAGGAATTTGACAAGGACATCCTGAAAAAGGCCTTGCGCGATGCCGGCCTGTATGACGGTCAACCGTTTGACAAAGCGCTTGCAGACAAGGCCGAGCAGGAACTTAAGCGTCAGTACGTTAACCGCAGTTTGTATGCCGTGCAGGTCGTCACGACGGTCACACCTATCGAGCGTAATCGCGTTAATTTGACCTTCAGCATCACCGAGGGTGAAATCGCCAAGATCAAGAATATTCGCTTGGTTGGCGCCAAAGATTTTAGCGAGTCAACCCTACGCAAGTTGTTTGATCTCGATACGGGTGGTTGGTTGAGTTGGTACACCAAGTCGGATCGTTATTCGCGTGTCAAGTTGAATGCTGATATCGAGACTTTGCGGTCTTATTACCTGACGCGTGGCTACCTTGATTTCCGTGTTGATTCGACTCAGGTGGCGATTTCTCCGGACAAGCAGGAAATCACCGTGACGCTGAACATCACGGAAGGTCAGCGTTTCGTTGTCTCTGGCGTCAGCCTTGAAGGGAATTACTTAGGCCATGAGGATGAGTTTAAAACCCTCGTCACCATCAAACCTGGCGATTCTTACAACGCTGATCAGGTCGCTCAAACCACCAAGGCCTTCAACGAATACTTTGGTACCTTCGGATTTGCTTTTTCCCGCGTGGAAGCAGTCCCACAGATTGATCGAACAACCAATTTGGTGAGCTTCGTGCTTCGGGCTGATCCTTCGCGGCGCGCTTATGTGCGTCGTATTAACTTGGTAGGTAACAACCGTACCCGAGACGAAGTCATTCGTCGCGAGTTCAGGCAGTTTGAATCCTCGTGGTACGACGGCGACAACATCAAACGCTCCAGGGACCGCGTTGACCGTTTGGGCTACTTCACCAACGTAGCGGTTGATACTCAAGATGTTGCCAATGCGCCAGACCAAGTCGATTTGGTGATGACCGTGGCAGAGAAACCGACGGGTAATCTGTCACTAGGCCTGGGTTTTTCGAGTGCAGACAAGTTGTCTTTGCAAGCCGGTATCCAACAGGAAAACTTCTTTGGAACAGGTCATTACGTTGGCATCAACGTGAATACAAGTAAGTACAACCGTCAAATCGTGCTCAGCACGGTTGACCCTTACTTCACGACCGATGGTGTTTCTCGGGCTTTTGATATTTACAGCCGTACGAACCGACCTTATACAGGGCAGGGGGGCGATTACGCGCTCCTGACGAAAGGTGTCAGTGTTCGCTTTGGCGTCCCTTTTACAGAGACTGACAAGGTTTACTTTGGCATTGGCCTAGAGGCGTTGACTATCGAGCCGGGTATCACTGCTCTGCCAACGTCTTGGCAAATTCAAGTCGATGAGTTCGGCTACAGAAGCACCTCGGTGCCTTTGACGCTGGGTTGGTCGCGTGACAAGCGCGACAGCGCCTTGGTCCCTAACAGTGGGACCTATCAGCGTCTAAATGCCGACTGGGGCGTTGCAGGCGATATGAAATACCTTCGAACTGTTTATCAAATCCAGCAGTACATTCCGCTGAACAAGCAGTTCACGGTGGGCTTGAATGGTGAACTCGGCTGGGGCAAAGGCTTGGGTGGTGAACACTATCCTATTTTCAAAAACTTCTACTCAGGCGGCTTGGGCTCCGTGCGCGGATTCTCGCCAGGTTCTTTAGGCCCAACAAATACAAGTACAGTAGATGGATCACTGATAGCCATTGGCGGGGCCAAGAAAATTACCCTCAATGGCGAGCTCATGACGCCTTTCCCTGGGGCTGGTAATGACCGTACCCTGCGGATGTTTGCCTTCGTTGATGCGGGTAACGTTTTCAGCGAAGCACAATCTTATAATTTCGCAGAAATGAGAGCCTCTGTGGGTGTCGGTATCAGCTGGATTTCGCCAGTCGGTCCCTTGCGGCTGGGCTTTGCCCACCCCATCCGAAAACAAGCTACGGATAGAATACAACCCGTTCAATTTCAAATTGGTACCTCCTTCTAATGCAGCTCTCTCTACGACATCTCGTTATTTGTGTCCTCTTGCCCTTGGCCGCCGCAACAGCGAGCGCGCAGGAATTCAAGGTGGGTATCGTCAATCTGGACCGGATCTTCCGCGAAGCCAACTCCGCCAAGGCCGCTCAGGTCAAGTTGGAGCAAGAGTTCACCAAGCGAGAAAAAGAAATTGCCGATTTCGGGGCCCAGATCAAAGGACAGTCTGAAAAGCTGGAACGTGAAGCGCCGACCTTGTCGGAAAGCCAGCGCAACACGCGGCAGCGTCAGTTGGTCGATCAAGACCGGGAATTCCAGCGTAAGCGTCGCGAATTCCAGGAAGATCTAAACAACCGTAAAAACGAAGAGTTGCAGCTGGTCATTGAACGTGCAAACAAAGTGGTAAAGGCATTGGCAGAAGCTGAAAAGTACGACCTCATCGTGCAGGAAGCCGTCTATGTCAATCCAAAGCTTGATATCACTGACAAAGTTATCAAGTCGCTGAATGCCAGCAACGGCCGTTAAGCTTGTTCAGGACGGCCTCACGTGACCTTGCGCTTGGGCGCTATTTTCGATTCTCTAGCGGATGAGTTCGAGGCTACACTTTTCGCCGACCCAGACGCCCTGATTGATAAGCTCGCACCCATTGAGGACGCTGAGCTTGCTGATCTTTCTTTTCTCAGCCATCCAAAATACTTGAATAAGTTGGCCGCTTCTGAGGCCGCTTGCGTGATCGTCTCGCCTGTCTTGAAGGAGGCCGCTTTAGCGCGTGGTGGCTGCATCGTAGTGGCGGATCCTTACCGGTATTTCGCCCGCGTCACGCAGGTCTGGAAACGGCACCATGAACCGAAAGAGTTTTCGGGCATCCATCCTTCGGCTTTCATTGACCCATTAGCCGAGCTGGGTGAGGGCGTCTCGGTTGCCGCCTTCGTTTACCTTGGTGCCGGCGCAGTGATTGGAGCTGGAGCGAGGCTCGGCGAACATTGCGTCATCGGGCGAGATACCGTTGTTGGCGCGCACAGCCGTCTGGCTGCGCGAGTCACTCTCGGTGACCGCTGCCAGCTCGGCGAACGCTGCATTCTGCATGCCGGTGTAGTCATCGGCTCGGATGGTTTTGGCTTTGCGCCACACGCCGGCCGCTGGGAAAAAATCGAACAACTGGGTGCCGTACGCATCGGCAACGACGTCGAGATTGGCGCTAACACTTGCATTGACCGCGGTGCACTCGGAGACACGGTGATAGAAGACGGCGTCAAACTCGACAACCTGATTCAAATTGGCCACAACGTACATGTCGGGCAGCACACGGCGATGGCTGGTTGCGTCGGTGTGGCGGGCAGCGCGCACATTGGCGCGCACTGCACGATTGGCGGTGGAGCGGTGGTGCTCGGCCATTTGCGCTTGGCCGACCATGTGAATGTCTCGGCGGCTTCAGTGGTCACGCGCTCAATTCTGAAGCCAGGCCACTACACCGGCTTCTTTCCCATCGACGACAATGCTGCGTGGGAAAAAAATGCAGCCACACTGAAGCAGCTGCACAACCTGCGCGACCGCTTGAAACAGGTCGAAAAAAAGATCGCTGAACAACTCCAAGAGCAACAAGAGCAGACCGCAGAACAGCCCAAGACTGTGTCGCTAAAAACCAAAGAAAAATCATGATGGATATTCACCAAATTCTCAAGCAACTCCCGCACCGTTATCCCTTTCTGTTAGTGGATCGCGTGCTTGAAGTTGAAAAGGGGAAGCGAATCAAGGCGCTGAAGAACGTGACCATCAACGAGCCATTTTTTGGCGGTCACTTTCCCCACCACCCGGTCATGCCGGGCGTGCTGATCCTTGAAGCGATGGCGCAAGTCGCTGCATTGCTAGCGTTTGACACTTTGGGCACCACGCCTGATGACAAGACTGTTTATTACTTCGCCGGCATTGACGGGGCGCGCTTCAAGCGCCCTGTGGAGCCGGGTGACCAACTCATCATGGAGGTATCTTTAGACCGGATGAAGTCGGGCATTTTTAAGTTCAAAGGCACCGCTCGGGTCAATGACTTGGTCGCTTGCGAAGCCGAGCTGATGTGCACCATGCGCACGCTGCCCTGATGGATAAAGCTGTGGTCACCGGCATCCACTCCACTGCGCTGATTGATCCGCGCGCGCAACTGGACAGCACTGTCAGTGTCGGACCGTACAGTGTGGTTGGCCCGCACGTGAAGGTCGGTGCCGGCACCACCATCGGCGCGCATTGTGTGGTTGAAGGCCACACCACGATTGGCCGTGATAACCAGATTTTTCAGTTCAACTCCATTGGCGCGATTCCGCAAGACAAAAAATATGCGGGTGAGCCTTGCGAGTTACGGATCGGCGACCGCAACACCATCCGTGAGTTCTGCACACTCAACATCGGTTCGCCCGGCGACACCGGTGTGACGAGCGTTGGCAATGACAATTGGATCATGGCCTATGTGCATCTAGCGCATGACTGCGTTGTCGGCAACCACACTATTTTTGCCAACAACTCGCAACTCGCCGGTCACGTGCACGTGGGTGACTGGGTTATCTTGGGCGGCTTCACGGTAGTGCATCAGTTCGTACGCTTGGGTGCGCACAGCATGACGGCGATGTGCTCTTTGCTGTTCGCTGATTTGCCGCCGTACGTGATGTGTCAGGGGCAGCCAGCAGGTGCGCGTTCGATGAATTACGAAGGCTTGCGTCGCCGTGGTTTTTCGCCAGAGCGTGTTGCTGCCGTCAAGGCCATGCAGCGCGCGTTGTACCGCGATGACCTGACGCTGGAGCAGGCCAAGGTCCGTATCGCCGAGCTGTCTCTAGGCCATCCGACCGCGGCCGCCGATGTCGCCATGATGTTGGATTTCTTGGCCCAGACCTCGCCGCAACGCGGTATCGTCCGTTAGTTTTCGCATGTCTATCGCTCCGCCTTCAGCCGCCGGGCTGACGCACGGGGAGTTGCCCGCACCTTACATCGCAATGGTTGCCGGCGAAACCTCCGGCGACTTGCTCGCGGGCTTGTTGCTCGACGGCTTCAAGGCACGATGGCCCAAAGTGCAATCTGAAGGCATTGGTGGACCGCATATGCAGGCCCGAGGTTTCAAAGCGCACTGGCCGAGCTATAAGCTTGCGGTGCGCGGCTATGTCGAGGTGCTGCGCCATTACCGCGAAATCGTCGGAATTCGCGAGCAGCTCAAAACCCACTTGCTGGCTAGTCGGCCTGACCTTTTCATCGGCGTTGACGCCCCCGATTTCAATCTGGATCTAGAGGCGTCCTTGCGCTCTGCAGGGATCAAAACCGTGCACTTTGTGAGCCCCTCGGTGTGGGCATGGCGGGCTGAACGGGTTGAAAAAATCAGGCGCAGTGTCGACCATGTCTTGTGCATTTTTCCTTTTGAGCCTGCGTTGTTGGCGCAGCATGGCATTGCTGCCACCTATGTCGGCCACCCGCTGGCCAACGTGATCCCGATGCGGCCTAACCAAGGTGCCGCACGCGCTGCCTTAGGTTTATCGGCAGAGCACCCAGTGGTGGCGGTGCTGCCAGGCAGCAGGCAATCAGAAGTTCAGTATTTAGCCGCGCGCTTTTTCAAGGCGGTGTCTCTGATTGCCAAGGCACAACCCGGCACGCAATTCGTCGTGCCCGCCATTCCTACTTTAAAGGCTGACATCGAGCGTGCCGCAACAGCTGCCGGTGTGCTGGGTCTCGTTAAGATCGTTGAGGGTCAGTCGCACACGGTGTTGGCGGCTTGCGATGTGACCTTGATCGCCAGCGGCACGGCGACGCTAGAGGCGGCCTTGTTCAAGCGACCGATGGTGATTGCCTACAACATGAACTGGATATCATGGCAAATCATGCGGCGTAAGCAGCTGCAACCTTGGGTGGGCCTACCGAACATTCTGTGCGGTGAGTTTGTTGTGCCCGAGTTGCTGCAAGACGCAGCATCGCCGCCTGCGCTGGCTGCAGCTGTCATCGAATGGTTGGAGGCAGCAGTGTCTGCACCTGAGAAAATACGCAGTGTTCAAGATAAATTCAGCGCCTTGCATGTGCAATTGCAACGCGACACAGCTCAACTGGCAACCGATGCGATCCAAAAAATTCTTGAAGGCTGAACAAGCGCCATTCGTCTGGGACACGCCTGGCTTGGTCGCCGGGGTGGATGAAGCTGGGCGCGGCCCGTTGATGGGGCCCGTGGTAGCGGCGGCGGTGATTCTTGATGACTTGCACCCGATCAAGGGCTTGGCCGATTCGAAAGTGCTGACCGCCCTGCGTCGCGAGAAGCTCTACGACGAAATTCGCGCCAAGGCCTTGTGCTTTTCCATAGCGCAAGCAACCGTTGAAGAAATTGACGAGATCAATATTTTGCAGGCGACGATGCTGGCCATGAAACGCGCGGTCGAAGGGCTGCGCTTGAAACCGGCCAAAGTACTGGTAGATGGCAACCGTATTCCGACGCTGGTGATCGTCGCTGAAGCGATAGTCGGTGGTGATGCCTTGGTGCCGGCTATTTCTGCCGCCTCTATTTTGGCCAAGGTCTGGCGCGATCGTTGGTGCCAAGAGTTTCATTTGGAGTACCCCCAGTACGGTTTTGCCACGCACAAGGGTTACGGCACTGCCGAGCATTTAGCGGCACTGCGGGAACACGGCGCTTGTCCACAACATCGGCGAACGTTTCGCCCCGTGGCCGAGGTGCTGAAATGACCTACCTTGAGAATCAAGCTTCGGTGACGCACATCGCTTCGCGCGCCAACTCCTTTATCAAGACGCTGAAAAAGCTCGCCCATGAGAGCACGGCTTACCGCAAAGAGGGGCTGCTCTGGCTGGAAGGCGATCACTTGTGCCGGGCTGCATTGGCCCGGGGTCTCTCGCCCCAGATCGCCATTTTTTCAGAGTCTTATTGGCCAAAGGCACCTGCTGAATGGGCTGCATCAGCCGTTAAAACGTTGGTCATTGCGGATGCGTTGTGGTCTGAATTTAGCGGTTTGGAGTCGCCCGCGCCCATGGGTTTTGTCATGGTTTTGCCAGCGACTGCACCATTGTTACCCGATGTTGCGACGGTCATTCTGGATCGCGTGCAAGACGCAGGCAATGTGGGTTCGATCTTGCGCAGCGCCGCTGCATTCGGATTCAAACAGGTCGTCGCCTTGAAGGGTACAGCGGCCTTGTGGTCGCCCAAAGTGCTGCGGGCAGGGATGGGCGCGCACTTCGGGCTTCAACTGATTGAAGGGCTGGAAGCTGATGCACTCCTCGCTTTGAGCGTGCCTTTGGTCGTGACGAGCTCCCACGAAGGCGCCTATTTGCACGAACAAGATTTGCCGTTGCCATGCGCATGGGTCATGGGTCATGAAGGGCAGGGCGTGAGCTCGGCCTTGATGGCACGGGCGCAAGTCTCGGTGCGCATTGCCCAGCCGGGCGGTGAAGAATCTTTGAATGTGGGCGCCGCCGCCGCGATCTGTCTGTATGCAAGTGCAACGACGGTCAGTCGATAGCCTCAGGTTAAGTTTTGCTCGGCTATAATCAGTGGCTTTTCTAAACCCAGCTTTGCCCGAGCGCCGAGTCAAGCCAACACCCTCACATAGCCGTCAATTTGCGTCCTCATCGGGACCTTTTTGCGCACGCTTGGGCGAACCGTCACCACCCGGAGAACCCAGTGCTTTTGTCTCTACAGGGAACCTACCCTTCCGCCATTTTGGCGCTCGCAGACGGCACAGTCTTTATCGGCAATTCCATTGGAGCCGCTGGCTCCACTGTCGGAGAGGTGGTGTTCAACACCGCCATGTCCGGCTACCAGGAAATCCTCACTGACCCGAGCTATTGCCAGCAGATCGTGACTCTCACGTATCCGCACATTGGCAATTACGGCGTCAATCTTGAGGACGTTGAAGCCAATAAAGTCCATGCCGCCGGACTCATCATCAAAGACCTGCCGCTTATCGCGTCAAACTTTCGCCAAACGGCCACGCTGTCTGACTACCTTGTCAGCCAAGGCATGGTGGCGATTGCCAACATCGACACGCGCCAGTTGACGCGTCATTTGCGCTCAAAAGGGGCGCAAAACGGTTGCATCTTGGCGCTGGCCGCTGGCGAGACCGCCACGCCAGCGCTGATTGGCAAGGCGGTTGCCTCAGCGCAAGCGGCGCCGAACATGTCGGGCCTCGACTTGGCCAAGGTCGTGTCGACCAGCCAAGCCTACGAATGGACTGAAACCGAGTGGAAGCTCGGCTCGGGCTACGGCGTCCAAACCGTATCTAAGTTTCATGTGGTGGCGCTCGACTTTGGCGTGAAGAAAAACATTCTTCGCATGCTGGCCGAGCGCGGTGCCCGCGTCACCGTGGTGCCGGCGCAAACTTCGGCGGCAGCCGTCCTCAAGTTGAATCCGGATGGTATTTTTCTGTCTAATGGCCCGGGCGATCCGCAGCCTTGCGAGTATGCAATTGCTGCTGCGCGCGAGTTGATCGAAACTGGTATTCCAACCTTCGGTATTTGTCTCGGTCATCAGATCATGGCCTTGGCCAGTGGCGCCCAAACCTTCAAGATGAAGTTTGGCCACCACGGTGCCAACCACCCGGTCAAGGAATTGGACACGAACCGCGTCAGCATCACCAGCCAAAACCACGGTTTTGCGGTGGATGAAAAATCTTTGCCTGCCAATTTGCGGGCCACGCACGTCAGCTTGTTTGACGGCACCGTGCAGGGCTTGGCCCGCACCGACAAGCCGGCTTTCTGCTTCCAGGGTCACCCTGAAGCATCGCCGGGTCCCCACGACATTGCCTACCTTTTTGACCGCTTCACGGCGTTGATGGAAGCTGGGCCACAAGCGCCTGCTGGAGTTCAATAAATGCCAAAGCGCACAGACATTAAATCGGTCCTCATCATCGGGGCCGGCCCCATCATCATCGGTCAGGC
>CANFWV010000016.1 GCA_947450695.1 Comamonadaceae bacterium | reverse complement strand
GAGTTGCAACATGGCCGCGCCCGCCTGCTCAAAAGCACGCACGGTGCGCATCGTGTTCAGCGCATTGCCAAAACCGGTGTCGGCATCGACGATCACCGGGATGCTGACGCGCTCGGTGATGCGCGCCAATGTATCGGCCACTTCGGTCGCAGTCGTCAGACCAATGTCGGAGCGGCCAAGCTTGGTGTAGGCGATAGACGCACCTGACAGGTACAGCGCTTCAAAGCCGGCCTGCTCGGCAATCAAGGCCGTTAACGGGTCGTAAATCCCCGGTGCCAGCAGCACCTTGGGTTGATCTAAGCGTTGTTTAAATGACGTTGACATAGCTCTCCTTAACGATAAATGACAGTGTCTTGAAATGGCAATTCGAAGATAGTTATGCCGAAGCCAACTGCGCAGCGGCCGTGCCTGCAGCCACCCAGCCCCCGCCAACGGCACTGAGCAGTCCATTGCCAGACAAATAACCCCAGACCGCATTGCCCGAGACCCCTCGGGCTGCCCCGCCGGCAGCCAGCAAATTCGGCATGGGCGTCCCGTCGGTACGCAGCACGCGACAGTCCGCATCGATGTCCAGGCCGCCCTGGGTATGGAACAAAGCGCCAGTGACTTTGACGGCGTAAAAAGGGCCCTTTAAGGCGCGCTTGAAGCTGCGACCAAAAGCATCCGTGGAGCCCGGCACAACCGCCGACAGGGTCTGAGCCAAGGTCTCGACATCGCAGCCGATCAAGTGCGCCAGCGCCTGCACATCAGCCGCTTCTTTCACTGCGCCAGCGCCTTCGGCCTCGACAAAGTCGGGGAAGGTCCGCACCAGTTCCAACAAGGGCGCGTCAAACACATTGAAGGCGACGCCACCCGGCTGATCCAACACATGCACGGCGGCTTCTGAGTAGCCTTGCGATTCGTCGTGAAAACGCTGTCCGCGTGCATTGATCTGCACGCCGCCTTCCATCATCACGGCCCAGCTCATGAGTGCACCCTGCGGCGTGACCCAAGAACCGTGGCCCTGGTAACCCCCGAGATCGGCCAGTCTGGCGCCCATGGCCTGACCCCAAGCGATGGCACTGCCGTCATTGCCGACATGCCCGGCAAACAAGGCTTGGCCCATGGCTGGCAACAGGTCGCTGACCATGTCTGGATTACCGCCAAAACCATTGCAGGCCAACAGCAACACATCGCAAGCGAGGTACTCCATCGCGCCATCAGGGCGTTGGTAACCGACGCCCTGCACGATGTCGTCGTCATTCATCCACAACTCGCGCACCAAGGCTTCATTGAGCACATCGGCACCAACGGCGTTGGCGGTGCGCTCGAGCTGCGCCATCAGCGATGCGCCGGTGCGTTCAGGCAAGGCGTGCATGCGGCGCGCACGATGGCCTGGGTACAAAAAGCCATCCAGCACTTCAAAACCAATGCCATGCGCCTCTAAAGAGTCGATCGCCTGGGCCACCCCGGTTGAATAGGCTGCGACCAGATGCGGTGCTGCATCGCCGTGCGCCTTGGCCTGAATGTCCTCGGCAAAACGCTCGATCGAATCGTCAATGCCCAACGACTTTTGCAAGCGTGTGCTGGCCGCTGGAATGAAGCCTGACGATAAGGCCGTCGAACCCCGGGACATGCTGTCGCGTTCTAGCAGCACGCAATCAATGCCGGCATCGCGCAGACGCACTGAAGCCGTCAGACCGCAGGCCCCGGCACCAACGATCACCACCGGCACGTGGGGCGTGTCGCTTGGCATGTTGACCGCCCGCACGATGCGCGTGGCCACTGAAGCGGCTGCTGTGTTGTGGGGGGTGCTCATGCGCTTCGTCCTGATCGTTGCCGGAGTTGATTCATCAGCCCGCCAGCGGCCACCATGGCGAGCAAGAAATCGGGAATCGGTTCGCACTGCAAGTACTTGCCTGAAGGGCGTGTCAACGTCAGGGTCTTCAGATCGAGTTCAACCAGCTCACCCTCCGCCAGTTGCTCAGCATCAGGCGTGGTCAAAAGCAACAGTCCGAGGTTGAAGGCATTGCGAAAAAACAGGCCACTGAACGAAGGCGCGATCACCGCCTTGACCCCCAGCTGCACCAAGGCGGCTGCGGCTTGTTCGCGGGAGGACCCGATGCCGAAGTTGGGACCGGCGGCGATGACGGCGCCAGGCTGAACCGAGGCCGCAAATTCCGGCCGAACAGACTCCAGACAATGCGGTGCAATGCCTTCAATGCCGAGCTTCATGTAGGCACCAGGCGCCATGGCATCGGTGTCAATGTCAGCGCCAAATTTCCAGACGCGGTGAGTGTTCATGCCAATATCTCCCTGGGATCAGAAATCAGTCCCCGCAGGGCAGACGCCGCTACGGTAAAAGGCGATGCCAAATAAACCTGTGCCGTCGCCGAACCCATCCGGCCTTTGAAATTACGGGCCGTGGTGGCGATCACATTGGCGCCATCGGGAATACTGCCGCCGTAGCCGGAGCAAGCGCCGCAGGCTGTGGGAAGAATCTCTGCCCCCGCCTCGCGCAGCGTCGCCATGATGCCTTCAGACTCAGCCTGCTGCTGGTCTTGCTGGCTCGCTGGAGCCACCATAAGGCGTACGCCTGTGGCGACTTTGCGGCCTTTGAAAACCTGCGCAGCGGAACGCAAGTCATCTAACTTGGCTCCTGTGCAAGCACCGATGTAAGCCACATCCACGCGCACTTGGTCGAAGGCTTGGACTGGTTGGGTGTTGGCCGGACTGTGCGGCGCGGCGACTTGTGGCGCCAGTGTCGCGGCATTAAAAACATAGGTGGTCGCAGACGCACCTTCGTCGGTATGCCAGCCACTGAGATCCATCTCAGCCGCAGCCGCAACGCCGGCGTTGAGAAGCCATTGGCGGGTGGTTTCATCGGGCGCGATCAAACCCACCTGAGCGCCCATTTCGGCACTCATGTTCGACAGCGTCATGCGCTCTTGCATGGACAGCGCCTGCACGCCAGAGCCACAAAATTCCACCGCTTGGTATTGCCCGCCGTTCATGCCAAAGCGTCCGACCATGTGCAGCATCATGTCTTTGGCGGCAACCCCCGGGGCCAAGGTGTTGTCCCACTGCATACGAATGGTTTCTGGCACCCGCACCCAGAGCTCGCCGGTGACCATCACCCCCAACATTTCAGTGCTGCCGATGCCGAACATATAGGCACCAAAGGCCCCGCCAGTGGGGGAGTGCGAGTCGCCACCGACGCAAAACATACCCGGCCGAATATGGCCTTTTTGCGGTACCACCACGTGGCAGATGCCGATGCTGTCGTAGACATGCGGCAGGCGCTGCTCACTGGCCCAGTCGCGCGCGATGCGCACGATGCGGCGCGAATCATCGTCTTGCTCGGGCACATAGTGATCCATCACCAGCACCACCTTGGACTTGTCCCAAATGTCAGCCCCCAACTCTTCCAACATGGGCTTGAGACGACGAGGGCCTGACGAGTCATGAAACATCGCAAGGTCAACCCGGCAATTCAGAATGTCGCCCACCGCCACTTGCGTGAGGCCGGCAGATTTAGCCAACAGTTTTTGGGCCAGCGTTTGGGTTGGCAAATGAAGTTGAGTCATGCGGCTGTTGCTCAGTGATGTGTGTGATGGGATGAAGGTTTAACACGGGCGTCGGTCACGACATCAACCGGCTGGCTTGTCCATGACCGAAATACGGGCATCTATGCTGCCCACCTGTGAAACTTCCAGTTGGTACTCGTAGCGGTCGGGCCGGTAAAGACCGTGCAACCACTGCACCGGTTTGTCATGAATATCAAACACCAAGCGCCGGACGGCCAGCAAGGCAGCACCAATGGGCACCCCCAATTCGGCGGCCACCACGGCATCAGCCTGACGAGCGGAGATCGTTTGTTGAGCCCGTCCGAGTTCAACACCGGACTCCTCCAACAACTGCAAGATCGGCGTGGTGGCCAGTTCGCGCCGGCCAAAGCCGACCGCCAAATGCTCGGGGATGTAGGTCGTGATGTACGACAGCGGCCCCTCTTGAGAGCTGCGCCTGCGCACGGCTTTTTTGACCTTGGCACCCACCGGAAGTTGCAGCATCTCGGCTATGTCTGCCGAGGCGTCAACCACGCGCCAGTCCAGCACTTTCACAGTGGTCTGGCGATTGGCGCTGACAATGTTTTCCATCAGCCCTGTCAATCGGGTTTGAACGCCCTTGCTCTGGGGTATGGACGTGCGGACGGTCTGACCGGGTGCAGGCCAAGTGCCACGACCGGCAGTTCGAACGATCAAGCCTTCGCTCACCAATTGTTCCAGCGCACGTCGTACGGTGACACGGCCCACACCGAACTGCTGAGCCAGCACCATTTCGGCAGGCATGCCGTTGGCAAAACGGCCTTCTTGCAATTGCTCACGCAACACCAGATAAATCTGGTGGTATTTGGTGAGCGGAAGAATGTGGGGCATGGTTAAAAGAGCACAACGCTATGAAGCACGCATCGGCTCACCGATCTCTAGGCACTGAATGTTGAAAATGTCGACCATCGGCGCGTTGTGCATGACGTGATAAATCACAAAGCGGTAGGCGTCGCACGCATCGATTTCGCTGGGCGTGAAAGCAAAGGCCAGGTTCCCCGCCGTCGAGACACGACCCGGGTAACCATAGTGGAGCAAATTTTGTTTCACCACACCCGCCGCCGTTCGGGCGAGGTCCGCGTCGTCGGCGATGAACTCGATCACCAGGCCCGCTTCATGGCGGCTGTGCTGCGCCTCGGGCAATGGCCGCACGGCCCCCTGCCCATAAACGTGCGGGTACATCGACCAGTCGCCGGGCAACAGTCCGCGCACTCTTTGCTCAACCACCACCAAGGCTTCCGGCAAATGCTGCAGCATAGTCGGGTCGGCAATGCCGGCCAACAAGACTGCCCGCGCGCCCACCCAAGCAGCGCCTTCAATTTTCAGGGTCGGCTGCAGGCGAGGCGCAAACCCGGCACCACTGACGCGCGTGCGGTGGGCATCTATCGCCTCATAACGGGCATCCGCCAAACGCAAAGTGCCAGAAGGCTCTTCGACTTCAAAGGGATCGCTCTGCTCATACAGCGCATGCGCCGCCACGGATGCTGGCGTGGAATGCAGCGCCGGGTTCATGCTCTCCAGCGTGAAGCCGTCCAGACTGAGCTCGGCCAACATGGCGTCGCGCCCGGCAGGTTGGCAACACAGTGATGTGCACTCGATGATCTTCGCCATGTGCAGAGACAACGCCGGCGGGTAGCCCAACATCTCCGGCAGGGCCGCAAAAATGGCCGTGTCGCAAGCCCGGCCAGCGATCAAAACGTCGGGCAGTGTTAGCAAAGCGCGCTTGAACGTTTCGGTGCCGCACTGGCCGACGATATGACGACAGCTGAGCACCTCGACCTCGGTCGGCAGCGACAGCGCACTGCCACCAGCATCAGCAGACAAAGGCTGAAGTGTGCCGTCGCGTAATGCGGCCATCACGTGTGCGGTAGACACATCACTGGCAATCGTGGCCAGCCGAAACACCAAACCATGGCGCAGTGCGATCTCTCGCACCAAGGCCACTGTGGCAGCTAACTGCGGCTGCGCACCCGCCGTCCCGGCGCTGCCAATGATCAAGGGAATGCCGGCCTTGACTGCGCCCAGCAAGACCAGTTCGAGGTCGCGCCGCACCATGGCCTGCGGTGCTGCCATCTGGCCCGAACCCAGGTAAAACGGTCCGGGATCAATCGAGCCCATGTCACAGCCGATGAAGTGCGGCTGGCGCTCCAAACCGAGCGCGAAAGCTGCCTGCGGAATGCCATAGCCGAGTTGCCCTGAGGCAGACAATACCCGCAGCGGCTCAGCGCCCGGTCGGTGTGATGCCAACAAGCACTCAGTAGCAGTAGCCCTGGACGGCTTGCTCATAACAGCACCTCAAGAAATGGCGCATGCTGCTGCGCGCCGTACACATCACCGTCGCCTGGACTACCCGCCACACACTGGCGGGGCATGGAAAACTTCAGAGCCAAGATGCTTGGCAAGTCAAAGCGCTTGACCTGCCCGGCACCCAGCAAGTACATCTTGGCCACTGCGGTAGTTGACAAAGCGTTACTCGCAACGGCTTGCTCATAGGCCGCCGCATCACGGAAAAAAAGATCAATGGTCAGTTGCGTTGGACCGGCATTCTTGCTGCGGATCACATGGGCCAAAGAAGTCAGCTTGGTTCTGTTCATGAGCAGCGGTGATAACGCTTCAGCGCGCAGTGAAGCCGCCGTCGGCGCAGATCACTTGGCCAGTGATGAACGAAGCACGGCGGGACAACAAAAAGCCGATGAGCTCAGCAATTTCGTCAGGCTGACCCAGCCGGCCCATCGGAATCGTCGACAACATCGTCGCCAGTGCAAGCGGATCGTTCAGCGTTGTTTCGACCATCGGCGTCTGCACCGGCCCCGGACCCACAGCATTCAGCCGCAGGCCTTCAGAGGCCCACTCCAACGCAAGCGACCGAACCATGCCATTCAAGCCGGACTTAGACGCCGCATAAGCAGCCCCGCGTGCATGGCCGACCAAACCGATTTGGCTGGTGACCACCACGACGCTGGCGTCGCCAGAGCTTGACCTCGGCGCCTGACGCATCTGCGCCACGGCGGCACGTGTCAAGACAAAGGTCGCGTCAAGGTTCAATGCCAACGTCTTGCGCCATTCGTCAAGCGTCGTTTCATCAGAGCTTTTTTTGTAAAAAATACCGGCACAACAAGCCAAGGCGTCCAGCCCTCCCAGCGCTTCAGCGGCTCGCGCTGGCAAGTCGGCGCAGGCTGCATCGTCCAGCAGGTCTTGCACAAAGACCACGGCATCCGGCAGGACGCTGCGCAAGGCTTCATGCTGATGGTCGTTTTGAACCACTGCCGCTACGCGGGCTCCGCTGCGACTCAGCGCGCAGGCCGTGGCCATACCGATACCCGAGCCAGCACCGGTGACCAGCGCGTGTCGTCCTGCCATTTCCAGGCCAGCCGAAGCATGTGTGGTCATTCTTTACAGGCCCAAGTAGTTCTTGCGCAAATCAGGATCTCTGGCTAAGTCCTTCGCAGGCCCTTGCATGGCCACCACACCGTTTTCGATGATGTAGGCGCGGTCGGCAATGGCCAGGGTTTGCACCGCGTTTTGCTCCATCAGCAAGATGGCTTGGCCTTCGCTGTTGATGCGCTGTATCAGCGCAAACATCTGCTCGACCAGCAGCGGCGACAAACCCAACGATGGTTCGTCCATGATCAGCAACACAGGTTCAGACATCAAACCCCGGCCGATGGCCAGCATTTGCTGCTCGCCACCAGACAGCGTGCCAGCCAGTTGCTTAAAACGCTCTTTCAAGCGGGGGAAAATGCCTACCACCCGCTCGAGATTTTGCTGACGCCTAGTCGTGGCTCTCACCAAGCTCCCGAGCTCCAAATTTTCCAGCACGTTGAGGTTCGGGAACACATGCCGACCTTCGGGCACATGGATCACCCCGCGCTTGACGACGTCACTCGAACTCAATCCTGAAATTTCTTCGCCTTCAAAACGAATCGATCCGGAAAAGGGTTTGTAGAGCGCCGAGATGTTGTTGTTAAGCGTGGATTTGCCCACCCCATTGCTACCCAACACCGCCACGATCTCGCCCTTGGCGACATCAAGGTCGATGCCGCGCAGTATTTCAACGCTGCCATAACCGGCACGCAGTTGTCGAATCTCAAGCATGGGCACTTCCCTCTGAAGCTGGCGAAGTGTCTGTCAACTGCGCCATTTGATCGGCAGCACCGCGGCCCAGATAGGCCTCAATCACGGCGCGATTGGTGACGATTTCCTGCGGTTTTCCTTCGGCAATGACCTTGCCGTAAGACAAGACGTAGATGTGGTCCGAAAGAGTCATCACCGCATGCATCACGTGTTCGATCAGCAGCACCGTGACACCGCTGTCGCGGATCTTCCGAATGATGGCGATGATCTCCAGAATTTCCTGCGGGTTCAGTCCAGCCATCACCTCGTCGAGCAACAGCAACTTGGGCGACGTGGCCAGCGTGCGAGCGAGCTCGAGCCGCTTGCGACCGGCCACCGTCAGTTGAGCGGCAGGCTGATCCACCATGTGCCCCATGCCGACCTGGCCGGCAATGCCACGCGCGTGTTCCAGGGCGTCTTCGCGCCGGGCAAATTGCTGATGCGAACCCACGGCAATATTTTCAAGCACAGAGAGTTTCGCAAAAGGCTGCGTAATTTGGAACGTACGCACCATGCCGCGCCTAGCGATCTGGTGCACCGGCAAACCCGTGATGTTCTGCCCCCTGAATTCAACCCGGCCACCATTGATCGGCAAGAAGCCGGCAATGCATGCAAAGAGTGTGGTCTTGCCAGCGCCATTCGGGCCAATCAGGGCAACGATGCGTCCCTCCGGCACGACGAGCGAAGCGTCATCAACGGCGCGCAAGCCGCCAAAAATTTTAGTGAGTCCGCTGACTTTAAGCATCAGAACTCCCTTTTGAATGGACCGGCTGGACAGGTGTCGCAGACTTCTTGCGACGTTTGAAGAGATCAATCAGACCGTTGGGTAAAAAGGCAATGATGATGACCAATAGCGTGCCGTAAAGCACCAGCGACAGGCCTTGCACAGACGTGACAGCGCGGGTGTATTCACTCAAACCAGCCAGCAACACCGCACCAATCAGCGGCCCGTACACCGTGCCGGCGCCACCGATCATGCTGACCAACAACATCTCCACGGATTTATCGATACCGAACACGATGGACGGATCGATGTAGAGAAAATACTGCGCAAAAAAGCAGCCTCCCATTCCGCTGATGGCACCGGCCAGCATCATGACTTTGACTTTTTCTGCGAACACATGGATGCCCAGCGCCAGCGCGGCGTCTTCGTTTTCACGGATAGCGGCCAGACGGGCGCCGAAGCGGGAGTTTTTAAGCCACACCGCCAAGGCCACTGATCCAGCGGCCAGCGCCAAAATGACAAAATAAAAATGCACCCGCTCTGAAAATTGGAAGTTAGCCAGCGTCTGCTTCATCGGAATCAACATGCCCAAGCCGCCGCCGGTAATCTCAACGGAGTTGGCCAGGATGCGCAGCACTTCGGCAAAGGCCAGCGTGATGAGCGCAAAATATGAGCCCTTGAGTCCCGCCCTGAAAGACAACACGGCAATGACCGCGCCGATCAGCGCGCCAGCCACAGCGCTCGCCGGCAAACCCAACCAAGGTGAAAAGCCAAAGCGCAACTGCAGGATGGTCGACGCATACGCCCCGACTCCAAAAAATGCCACGTGCCCAAACGACAACTGCCCGGCAAATCCCCCGGAGATATTCCAGGACTGGCCGATAAAAGCGTAAAACAACGCCAACACGCCAAAATTGACGGCAAACGGCGAATTAAAAACGAAGGGGAAAACCACCGCAATGGTCAGCAAGCTGCCATGCAACAACCATGACTGGCGCGTACTCAGACTGCTCATTGTTTCGCTCCAAACAGGCCCGAAGGACGGAACAGCAATATCAAGATGAAGATCAGCGAAATGCCGATCTGACCCAGGCTTTCACCCAGAAAAAGTCCGCCGAACGATTCGGTCAAGCCCACGATCAGGCCGCCAACGACCGCGCCCAAGAAGCTGCCCATGCCGCCCAACACCACGACCGTGAAAGCGACCATCACAAAGACATGACCAGTGGTCGGTGAGACGTAAAAAATCGGCATCAGCAAGCAAGCGGCAGCGCCCAATGTGGCGAGTCCGATGCCAAAAGAAATCGCAAAAACACGCTCGACATCAATGCCCACCAATCGCGCACCTTTGCGCTCCTTGGCCACAGCACGGATGGCTTTACCAGCATCGGTACGGGTGATGAACAAACCCAGCAGCGCGCACAGCAGCATGGCTGCGCCAAAAGAAATCAGCTTCGGCATGGCCACCAGCGAAGGGCCGATTTCGATCATCTTGTCGGTATAAGGCAACGAGATGGTGCGCGAATCACCTTTGAAAAACATCAACGCCAAATTCTCAATAAGGATCGACAACCCCAGGGTGATGAGCAAGATGTTTTCATCCTTGCCGCTCGACAGCTTTCCGATCAGGAATCGGTACAGAAAAAAGCCCAAGCCGTACATGGCGGGCACCATGATGAAGAGAGACAAGTAAGGGTCGATCCCCAGCTTCATCAGCAGGTAATAAACCCCGAACATGGCCAGCATCAGCAAGCTACCGTGCGCAAAATTAATGATGTGAAGGACACCATAAATCAAGGTGAGCCCCGAGGCAACCAGCGTGTAAATGCCACCCATCAACAGACCGTTGATAGCAGCTGCGCCAATGATTGAAATGTCCAACGGATAGCCCTCAGCAAAAGATGAAGCACAGACCGCCGCCACTCATACGGCTGCACGGCGGTCGATAGACAAGATGAACAAAAACAGCGAAAAGAAGCGGTCAGATGCTGACCGCTTCACCTCAATTTCAGCTGTACTTCGGACGCGGGAACACTGGTTTGACAGCTGCAAACTCATTCGGCCAAACAACGTCGATATCGGTTTTGGTCGCTTGCAACAAGACCGCACGACCACCGGTGTTTTGACCGTTGACAAACTTCGTCGGGCCGTAAGGCATGAAGTGGTCGGACCAAGTGCTGACCTCTAGAGCGGCAATGACTTTTTCTTTGTCTTGGGTCTTGGCGCGCTCAAGGGCGTCGGCAAAGCACTTGACCGAGTTGTACGAGCAATACACCTCGAAAGTGAACAGGTCGCCCTTGGCTTCCACACGCTTGCGCATCTCCAGTGCTTTCGGATTGCGTGGGTTGTACCAATGATTAAAGTCCATCGTGTACTGCGCCACTTCTGGCATTTCTTTGACGAACTTGTAATTAAAACCACCACCCAGCACGGTGAACATACCCGCCAGATCGACCTTTTGCTGGTACAGCGTACGTGCCAGCAAGACGTATTCATTCTGGTAGTTGCTCATGATCACCAGATCAGGCTTCAAGGACTTGATGCGCAAGACCAGATTAGAGAAATCACGGGTTGGCGTGGCGTGCTTCAGAACCTCTTTAACTTCCAGACCGATGGCCGCCAGCTTGCCAGCCAACATCTTGGCAGTGCTGGTGCCGAACTCGGAGTCTTCGTGCACGATGACGGCGGTTTTGGCGACGCCACCAGCCGCTTTGTTGACATCCGCCAGACCGGCGAAAGCATCTTCCACGCACTTGCCGTTGCCTGGCGCCAGACGGAAAACGTTTTTCAAACCACGGCTGACCAGCGCATCGGACACACCGACGTCGATCATGAACGGCGTGTTGTACTTGGCCGCCGCTTGCGTCGCAGGCAAGGCGATGGCACTGGCGAAACAACCGACATACGCAGAAACACCTTCCTGGTGCATGCGCTCGACTTCAGAAACGCCCACTTCAGGACGCGATTGCGAGTCACCCAGAATGCCTTCGAGCTTGGCATTGCCCATCGACTTGATACCGCCAGCGGCGTTGATCTCGTTGATAGCCAGCATGGCACCCATGCGAGATTGCGCACCGCTATAAGACAGTGCACCACTGACGGGATGCAGCAAGCCGATACGCACTGGTTTGGGTTGCGCTAACAACAGGCCTGGCGCACCAAGAACCGTACTGGCGGCACCAGCTTGGAGGATCAATCGACGAGTCAGCTTGGCATGGGTAGTCATGGGCAAATCCTCAAAAGAAGACAAACGAAAAGGTTGAAAATTAGGAGCAATTTAATTGTTCCATCATTAGAACAATTACCCTAGACTATGTCGACAACTTTTAATGAAGTCAAGCATTAAAGACAAGCCGGTAAAAATACAGCTTCGACGCGCCATACTCACCTCTCGCATGGACCACGCTCTCTACACCTACTCGGCCTTACCATTACGCCAACCTACCGAGGTCTTGGGTCGGCCGGGCTTGTCTGCGTATGCGGTTTTGTTTTTGGAACATTGGGACTTTGAGTCGCCAGAAGGCAGCCTGCGCGACCCTCGTTTTGTCGGCGAGTTTGGCAGCTTTCATCCCGACTATCGAAGCTGGTCACAGCGTGAATACGGTTTAAGAATTGGAATTTTTCGGGTCATCGACGCCCTACAAGAGGCGGGTATTCGCCCGGTCATCGCAGCCAATTCGATGGCGGTACAACGTCTTCCACAACTGGTGCAACGCTTCAATGATTGGGGTTGCGAGTGGCTCGGCCACGGCATAGCCGCAACGCGCATGATGCATTCGGCGCAATCGCTGGACGAACAGCGCCAGCACATTCAAAGCGCCATCGACACGCTTGAGCAGACCACCGGGCAACGCCCGCGTGGCTGGCTCAGCCAAGACTGGGGCAGCAGTCCGCACACCTCACAGCTGCTGGCAGAAGCGGGCATGGCCTACACCCTTGACTGGGTCAACGACGACCAGCCCTACTGGATGCTTCCTGCAGCCGACAGCACGCAACGACTGCTGTCGATCCCACTCTCTGCCGAATGGGACGATGTGCAATGTCAGTGGTTTCGACAGATGGAACCCCGAGCGCATGCAGCACTGGCCAGCGCCGCCTTTCACCGTCTGGCTGACGAGTGCAACACCCACCAGCGACCCGCAGTGTTCGGGCTGGCCCTGCATCCATGGCTGTGCGGCATGCCGAGTCGAATTTCCGCCTTGCGGGATCTGCTGGCAGACCTTACAAAACGCAGCGAGGTGAAATGGACCCACCCCAATGCGCTGTTCGACGCGATTCAAAAGGCTCCCTCCTGAAACCACACAAGGTCAACCCCATGGACTACCTCGACACCTTCAGTCGCTTTGCAGCCGACATGCAGTACTCAGCGCTTAACAGCGACATCCAAGAGCAGGTCGGCTGGATTTTGGCCGACACCCTCGCGGCCATCGTCGCCGGTTCAGCCGAACCTGAGCTGCGCTCACTGGCCGCCAAGCAAGTCCCGGGAACAGCGGCACTGCTGGTCGGGCTGGGCTGTCACGCTTCTGCCGATGTCGCCGCACTCATCAATGGGACAGCCGGCACGTTTTTGGAGATGGACGAAGGCAATCGATTCTCACGTGGGCACCCTGCCATCCACGTGATTCCGGCGGCACTGGCGCTGAGTCAGGAACGCGGCACTTCAGCAGACGTATTTTTATCAGCCCTCGTGACCGGCTACGAAGTCGGCTCACGCCTTGGCGCCGCCTCTGCCTTGCGCGGGGCCATGCACCCTCATGGCACGTGGGGCACGGTCGGCGCAGCAGCAGCCTGCGCCCGCATCGCCGGGATGGACGCCTCGGCCATGCGCGAAACCATCAACATCAGTGCGTCGATGACCACTGCCTCGTCCAAGCAAACCATGTTAGAAGGCGGGCTGGTACGCAATGTCTACGCGGGCCTGAGCAACCGCAACGGCTTGCTGGCTTTGCAACTGGCCGAGAGCGGTTTTACCGGCGAAAACGATGGACTGAATTCCCTACTCGGCAAGATCATCTCCGACAAATTTGACAGCGTTGGACTCATCGAAGGGCTCGGCCAAAATTGGCATTTGATGCGCAACTACTTCAAACTGCATTCGTGCTGTCGCTACAACCACGGCACGCTGGACGCCATTGACCAACTGGCCGCCCAAGGCGCCCTCCCCGCGCCTTCAGACATTGCACGCATCGACGTGACCAGCTACAACCTGGCAGCAGAGCTCAAAGACAAAGCCCCACGCAACACACTGGCGGCCAAATTTTCAGTCCCGTTTGCCGTGGCGACGCGACTGGTCAACGGCAGCAGCGCGCTGTCAAGCTTCACCTGGGAGGCTGTTCGCGATCCAGCCGTGATGGCCTTGGCGCAAAAAGTTGAAGTCTCCGAAAACCCCGGCATGACGCAACGCCTGCCGCTGGAACGGCCTGCAAAAGTAGTCATCACCCTGCACAACGGTCAACAAGTCACCGGAGAGGCGGGCGTCAACCGGGGCGACGATGCGGCACCCTACACCCGGGATGAGTTACGTCACAAGTTCATGGACCTGACACAGCGTGTTTGGCCCGCAGCGCATGCGCACAACGTCCTCGAATCCACGCTCAAGTTGTCAGCGTTGAAAGTCTCGCTGCCTGAATGGACTGCCTTGTTGAGCCAAGCCCCCGAACTTGGTTAATGCATTGCTGGCGACGATTCAGCGCAAAGAATTGTCGCCACTCATGTAAACAAACACCTCGACAAACAAGCCGTCCTGCAGTCGAAAGAAGTTGCAGTTATTCTTCAACAACTTCTGCCCGTCGTGAGTGATGTTTTCAACTTCAAAACGGCTGGCAATGCGTTGCTTCGCCACATCGACCACATGGTCAAAATGACCATGCCAGACTTGGGCATAACGCTCGTTGAGTCGTTCAAACATAGCGCGCAATTGAGTATCGCGACCTTCGTACAAGGTCGAATAAGTAGCAATGCTGAAACGCGCGTCGGGGGCAAAGCAAGCCAACACCGCCGGCACGTCGTGACGGTCAACAGCGGCGAAGTAACGCTCGGCCAATTCGACCAGCGCTGGCGCTGTTAATGGAGAATGTGAAGCGTTCACGACCGCGCCTGTTCTTTAGCCGCGACCATCATGGCTTCGAGCATGTCTAAGCGCGGATGCATGGGTCGCGGGTAGGCGGTTCGACTGTGCGAATGTCCCAAGGCCAAGGCCGCTTCCGCCATCTTGTAGCTCAGCGGACCGGGATTGATGACGGGCACCGGCAAGCGGCTTTGCAAATAACTGTGGGCTTGGTGCATCGTGGTCGACCCGAGAATGATGACGTCTGCACCGTCGATCTCAATGGCTTTCATGGCCGCAGCTTCGAGCAAGGGGAAAACTTCTTCTTCCTTGCCTGACAGCAAGCCTTGGTTGTCGGGGCTGACTTCAATCGCCCGCACTGACGCGCATTTGTGATGCATCCCCAACTCGTCCAGCGCTTTTTTATACAGCGGCTTCCAGCGACTGGCCATGGTCAAAATTGAGAATCTATCGCCCAGCATGAGTGCCGTCAACATGGCAACCTTGCCCGGACCGAACACGGGAATGTCGAGCACCGATCGCAGCGCCGCCACACCGGAGTCACTCATGGTGTCAATGCAGACAGCCGCAAAGCCTTCGTCTTGCGCTCTGCAGCCGGCTTCAAAAATAGACGCATCAGCCAATACAAAGTCATGGTGGCTGGAATAGTTGACCGGCCCGGCTTTGACCGAACGGTATTCAAACTGCAGATCAGGTCCGAACTGCAAACCTTGCAGCTGCTGCTGTCGCAGCGCCAAGTTCTCTGACGACATGGCAAAGGGAACGATAGTCAACACTTTTTTCATCACGGACTCCAGGTTCAATGACGATCAAGCCGGCATCTGCAGTTCGACCAAGGCTTCATCGGTCGAGCGGACCCGACCAAACAAACGCTGAAAATTACGCATCGTGACGTGGTGCAGATCCTCGTGCGTCGTGCCACAAGCGTCTTCCACCAGCGTCACCAGATAACCTCTGTCTGCAGCTTCGCGCGCCGTGGTCTCAACACACATATTGGTCGACACGCCCGCCAGATAAAGCTGCTCAGCGCCCAAGGCGCGCAGCAGGCTGTCGATGTTGGTCGATGCAAATGCACCGATGGTCGTTTTGCGCAGCACATGTTCGCCGGGCAGTGGTTTAAGCTCGTCCAGAATTTCATGCTCTCGGCTTCCGACGAAGTTGCTGAATTCGACCAGTAGTTTGCGCAAATGAATAGGCGCATCGCTGCCATCGGGATTTGCGGCGCCCAGGGTGACGTGAAGCACCGGCAGTTTGAGTTGGTTGAAGAGTGCCCGCAAACGCAAGGTGCAGGGCAGCACCGACTGTTCAATGCGGTTAAAACGGTAGTCACCGACCGTCGAGCCATCGGCCTTGAGCTTGCGACCCAAACCACCCACACGCGAACCCGTGGCGTATTGCATGTCGATGATCACCAGCGCTGCGCGGCTGGGTTGAACAGGTCGATCGGGCATGAAAGCCCGGATATAGTCTGCAGGAGTCGACATGGGAAGTCCTCTTTAAAAGTGTCAAAAAAAAATCAGTTGGGCGTTGCCACACCCAGCATTTGAGCCCGATAGCTGGCGACGATTTCAGAGCCTGTGGCGCACCAAACACCGCTGTGCCCAAGGATGTAATCCAGTGCTCGCGCCAAGTGCTCGATGCGATGTGGCTGCCCCATGATGAAAGGGTGCACGGCAATGTTCATCACCTTGCCGTGGTCGGCACCCTCGGCATACAGCGTGTCAAATTCATCGCAGATTTTTTGCGCAAAGGCGGCCGCTTCCTGCCCCCTTCGCCAAGCAATGCTGTCATTGATTTCCATCGAGTAGGGCAGAGAAAAAAGCTCTCCACTGCGCACCCGAATCCGTGTGGGTTGGTCGTCGTGGTACAGGTCACACAAGTAGCTGATGCCCGCCTCAGCAACTAAATCGGGCGTGTTCAAGGTGTTTGATGCCGCTGGCGAAAACCAACCGTTCAAAGAGCGTCCGGTGACCCGTCGATGAATTTCTTGACAGGCGTCAATGGCCGCACGCTCCTCGTCTTCACTCATATTCCAGTGGTAGCGAGTGTTGTAAAGCCCGTGCGACATGAACTCCCAAGACCGGTTCAGCATGGCCTCGGCAATCTCCGGGTACATGTCGAGTACCGACATGGACAGCGACACCGTGCAGGGCAAACGGTAGCGATCAAAGACTTCCATGAGCCGCCAGACGCCCACCCGGTTGCCATAGTCGCGCAAGCCGTAGCCCAATATATCGGGGTGCGGCGTGCGTGGCCAAGGGTCACGCACGCTCACTTGCTGCGGCAGGTATTCGTAATGTTCGATATTCGGCGCAACCCACAAGGCCACGCGCGCACCGCCCGGCCAACGCAGGGGCAGGCGGTCAGGCGCCGCGCTATACGCAATGCGCTCAACACTGCCTGGCACAAGCAAAGCCTTTTCAAAAGCAGGCATGATTCAACTTCCGTGAAACCAACAAGATAAAAACCATGCCCGTTATTTCCATCACTTTGTTACCCGGCTACAGCGCACAGGCCGAAGAACGGCTGGTGGGCCGTGTCGCACTTGCTGCACGCTCTGTGATTGCAGCTGCCGCCGCGGGCACCACGGTGTTCGTGAACCACGCCCACACCTACCAACGCGATGGCCGGGTGTTCTCCAAGGGCGGACCGGAATGCGCTGATGCCAGCGCGCTGGTGCGTGAATTTCTGGAGCTGATGCAAGCGCGCAATTTGGCCGCAGCCAGCGCCCTGCTGGCTCCAAAATTTGTCATGCAGTTTCCGGGCGATGCACGCATGCAGCACCTCGCCGAATTGGTGGATTGGGCCAAAGCCCGCTACAGCCATATCGCCAAATACTACGAACGCTTTGATGAGAGCTGGGCCGATGGCGTTACCGTGGTGTACTGCTCCGGCACCTTGAGCGGCCTCTGGCTTGACGGTACGAGCTTCGAGAAGATCCGCTTCATCGACCGATTCGAAATTGCCGATGGATTGATCCGAAGGCAAGACGTCTGGAATGACCTGGCTGAAGTCAATGCCCAGACGCCCGTCTGAAGGTTCAAGCCTGTGATGTTTTCCAGGCATCCAGAATCTCGCTTCCGGTCGCCGCCCACACGCCCTTGTGACGCATGATGTGCGCCAGCGCTTCTTCCAGCGCGCGCATGCGGTAAGGCTGACCGATCACCCAAGGGTGCAGTGAAATAGACATGACCCGCCCACCCGCCGTGGCTGATTCTTTGTACAACAAGTCGAACTGGTCGCAGAGTTGGTCCCTGAAATCATCTTCGGTGTGGTGGTTTTGAACCAGGATGGTGTGATCGTCGATGTCGATCGGGTGCGGCATCGCGTGAATCGGTCCGCTGGCAGTGCGCATGGCGTAGGGCATGTCGTCATTGACCCAGTCGCAGACGTAATCCATGCCCGCAGCGCCCAGCAAGTCCAAGGTGCTGGCCGACTCTGACTTGGCCGGTGACAACCAACCCCGGACCGCCTGACCACTGGCCCGACGCAAAATCTCTAGCGTGGTGTCAATCAGCTTTTTCTCATCGTCAAGCGCCAGACCGGCATGGTGTAAATGGTCCATGTCCAGACCGTTTGCCATGATCTCCCAGCCTCGCTGCGTGCACTCTTTGATGAGTGAGGGGTAACGAACAGCGACAGCGGCGTTGACCGCCACCGTGGGCCGAATACCGTGTTTATCGAGCGCCTTCATGATGCGAAAAATGCCCACCCGATTGCCATAGTCGCGCAGGGTGTAGTGACGCAGGTCCGGGTAAGCGGTTTGCATGGCACCAGGCGGTTTGAAGGGAACACCCGCCATGTTCAGCGGAAACCACTCCAGCGCCGGCACCACCCACAGGGCAACGCGGGCATTGTTTGGCCAGACCACCGGTTTGCGCTCAGGCAACATCGACCAGTCGTATCGGTCATGGTCCATGCCGTAGCGGCGCAGCGGATAGTCCAGATAATTTTCAGGCAAAGCTTTGGGATTCGTCGTGCTCATGGGGCTTCTCCCACGGGCTGGGCAGCGGCCGCAAAAGCATCAAAGTAATGGTCGTTGAAATGTTGGGCGATCTCGCGGCCGGTGGCCAACCAGACCTTGTCGTGGCTGGTGATGTAAGACAGCGCTTCTTCAAACGCCGCCATGCGGTAAGGCTGCCCGACCAGATACGGGTGCAACGGAATACACATCACAGTGCCTGACGCCTCACCCTCTTCGTACAAGCGATCAAACTGGCGTTTCAATATATCGGCGTAGCGTCGCGGTTGCACCAAGTTGACGTTGTAGACGATCGTGTCGTTCATTTCCAGCGAGTACGGGACGCTGGTCAAACGGCCCTTTTTGACCTTGACTGGACCCGGTTGGTCATCATGAAACAGATCGCAAATGTAGGTCAAACCCATCTCCGCCACCAGGTCTAGGGTGTTGGGCGTGTAGGTCAGCGCGGGCGCTAACCAGCCGTCCAGCTTTTGACCGGTGTGCTGGCGGATGGTGTCGATGGAGTCTTGAATCACCGTACGTTCTTCGGCTTCGCTCATGCCCATCAGGTAACGCGTGTTGTAGGTGCCGTGTGAATAAAACTCCCAGCCGTTGTCAGCGCAGGCCTTGATGACTTCCGGATGGTGCTCGCACATAGCGACGTTCAAGGACACACTGCCACGTACGTTGCAACGCTTCATGGCGTCCAGCATGCGCCAGAAACCAGCACGGTTGCCGTAGTCGCGGTAGGAATAATTCAGCACATCGGGTGATGGCCTGGCCCACGGTGGACGGGCCGGATTGCGCGGCGGGTTCAACTCATAAAACTCCACGTTTGGTGCGACCCAAAAGGCCACCCGTGCGCCACCCGGCCAGCGGATCACAGGCCGTTCGGCGTTGTACGGCAGGTAGTCGTAAAGTGCCGGATCGCGCTTCACTGATTTTTCCCGGCAGCAGAAGGCACACGGCGCAACTGGTCAATGGTTTCTTGCACCGACAACACGTCGGCGTACTTCAACGCCATGTCGTACAAATTGGCGAAGTGCGGTGCCTCATGTTTGTCGGCCACACACTCTTCCGGGACGATGGTGCGAAAACTCCGGGAAATACTGTCGACCACGGTGGCACGCACGCAACCCGACGTTGACCCACCAGTCACCACGAGGGTATCGACACCATGAAAATTAAAGACCGAACCGAGGTTGGTTTCAAAAAAGACCGATGCCATGCGCTTGTTGACGATGATGTCGCGCTTGTGGTCAATCACCAAGCGGTCGTCAAATTCGGCGCGGCGGCTACCGACCTTGATGTTTTGCAGTGAATCAGGGGTGTTGGTGCGGGTGCCCCAGACACCGCAGTCTTCGCCTGAATCCATGTACGCCACATAGGTCCAAACCACTGGGAAACCTTTGGTCCGAAATTCTTCGGCCAGCGTGTTCACGTACTCCAGCTGACGCGGATCGGTTTCGTAGGCCGTCGCAAACTCACCAACGTTGGTGTAGGCTTTTTGAAGATCGATATTGACCAACGCCGGCATTTTTCCGAAACCAAAACGCTTGCGGGTGGGGTTGGCCTTGACATCGGTATAGAGCTGTCGGGCGGTCTTGCTAGAGGCTTCCATGCGGGCTGTCTTTCAATGAAATAAGTGCTGAGACTATTGCACGCATGCGTTTGTTCTGTCAATAGAACAAATAGAATTTGCCGCGAGACTTTCAGCGCGGTTGAATCACGCAAAGCCTCAAAGGCTGTCGTTCAGTATCGACAAGACTTCTGCGTTGAAGGCCTCGTGCTGCTCAAACTGGGCCCAATGACCCGACGCCTTAATTTCGCGCAAAGCCCTGAAATGGGGCGCGGTCTGGAGCGCAGCGTCATACAGGCCAACTTGCCCTTGGTAAAACGGATCGTGTTCGCCGTACAGCAAATAGAGCGGGCTAAAAATCTCCGGCAGGGCACAGGCAAGGATGTCTGTACGCGACAGACGACGTCCGGGCATGCGGTCCCGCACCGCATTGGCCGCCTGAATCTGGCATGCCAGCGGCGTGATCGCGGCAGGATCATGCAGCATCAGCGCTTGCAAATTATGGTGGTGAGCAGCCAGTTTCTGATCGTCGCTGGGCAGATGGCGCCAGCCCTTGAGCTTGAACGGCACGAGTGGCTGGATACCAAAGCCGGGGGCGCCGACCAGTATCAGCCGCAGAACCCGATTCGGAAAGCGCTGGACCAGCAAACCGGCCGTCATGCCCCCAAAAGAAAAGCCCATCAGGTCGCAAGCCGTGTCGCCCAACAAAACTGCCAAACCGGCCTCCAAGGGCTCAGGCACTGCATCCACATCCACCCCATTGATCGGCAGGGCAGAGTCGCCGAACCCCGGCAAATCAGGCACCAACACACGGCGGCCGGAGGCGGCTAGCGGCAGCAGATTGCGCAGCCAATGCGTCCAACTGCCACTGCCGCCATGGAACAGCACCAGCGGCGGCAGCGCTGGATCGGCCCCCTGCTCACCCCAGATATGCCAGACCAGCTGACCCGTTCCGCAGGGCGTGTAGACGCGACGTGCGGATTGCAAAACCTGAGAGACTTCCGCGGGAACGTTGTCGATGACTGAATTCATCCCACGTTTATACCTGTCTCAGTCCTGCACCTTGCCACGTGAGCTTTTGAGGCTGGATCGCTGGCTTTTACCTTCGAGCCGCCGTTGCTTCGAACCATAGGTCGGTTTGGTGGCCCGCCGGGCCTTGGGCGGAACTGCCACGCTGTCAACGACCTCCTGCAAGCGCGCCAGGGCATCGCTGCGGTTCATCTCTTGCGTGCGGTGTTGCTGTGCTTTCAGCACCAGCACCCCATCCTGCGTGATGCGGCTGTCGCTCAAGCACAGCAAGCGCTCCTTGATCTCGACTGGCAACGACGATGCCGCAATGTCAAAGCGCAAATGCACCGCGCTGGACACCTTGTTGACGTTTTGCCCGCCCGCCCCCTGCGCGCGAATCGCGCTGAACTCGACCTCGCGCTCATCAACAGGGTAGTGGAACATCGTAGCCATGGGCTGAATTGTGAACGGCTTCGAAGCCGTCGCAACGACCGGCTACTTCACGCCATCCAAAAACGTTTCCAGCAAGGCTGCAAATGCCTGCGGCTGCTCGACCGCGCTCAAATGCGCGGCTGGCAAGGTCGCGATTTGGGCGCCGGGAATGCTGCTGACAATCGCTTCCGACAGCGCCAGTGGCGTGGCTTCGTCGCGGGTGCCGGCGATCACCAGCGTCGGGCAGGTGATGTGCTGGTTGCTGCTGCGAAAATCAATCGCAGCCACCGCACCGCAACTCGCCGCATAAGGTTCTGCCGCGAGTTTCTCGAGCTTCTGACGCAGCGTTGCCACACGCGCAGCACCACCGCCGGCCGTGTCGGCGATGAACTCCGGCGTGAACCAGCGTTGGATAGCCCCCTCGGCGACAGCGGCGACACCCTGCGACAGCACGGTGCTCATACGGCCGCGCCACATGGCACCGGCGGGCTCACCGTAAAAATTGGCGGCATTTGAAATCGTGATGCTCTTGACGAGTTGCGGATGCCGTACGGCCAAGGCCTGTGCCGTCATGCCGCCCATGCTCAGGCCGACAAAATGCACGGGGCCTGTGGCCTGCGCGGTGATGAGTGCGGCAGCGTCGTCGGCCAGCATCTCCATGCTGTAAGGGCCGGCAGGCGCTGCGGATTGACCGTGCCCGCGGGCGTCGTACCGTAAGACGGTGAAGCGCTGCTTCAGGCGTTCAGTGACCGCGTCCCACATGCTGAGGTCGCAGCCAAGCGCATGGCTGAGCATCACCACCGGGCCTTGGCCTTCACGGACCCAATGGAGTTTGGGGGATAGCTTCGATTCTGTGGATGTCAACAATCCTTTTTCACGCAAGATCGCACCCGCAATTGAAAACGCATGATTGGCTGCGGGCACGCCGCAGTAAATCGCCGCTTGGATGATCACTTCCTTGATGTCGTCAGGCGTTAAACGCGACTCTGGCGGGCCGTCTAAGCCGGCGCGCACATGCAGGGTAAATTCTTCATAGGCTTTGAGCGCGATCATGGTGGACAGCACCATCAAGCGACGAGTCTTGTCGCCGAAGGCTGGACGGCCCCAAACCTCGTTCCACGCGTAGCGCGTGATCAGGTTCTGGAACTCACCGTTGAAGTCATTGACATTGACCAGGGATTTGTCGACCCAGGCATTGCCCAAGACGCGGCGGCGATTCAACAGGCCTGCATCGTAATCTTGCGTTTGATGGTTGTTCGGGTCGGTCATTGTTTCGCTTTCGTATGGGATTTAGAGCTGTCGTTGGCCTGAAGCGAATTGAGCGCGTTCAACGCTTTCAACGCCTTCAGTTGGGTGTGTGTGACATTGGCCGCGTGCAAGGCCAGCGCCGGGCTGAACCACTCGTCCGCAGCGTCAATAGGCAGCACCGCACGCAGGGCATTCAAGTTGAACAGCATACGCGCAGTGTCGACCTGCAGGCCCGGTAAAGCCTGTGCCATGGCGCGGGCGCTGCCGTGGGCCGACATCAACAGACCCGGCCATTCGGCCAGCTCGGTTTGCCAATGGCTGAGGGCGCGTTCGTGCTCTTGCGGCATCGCCGCCAACAGGGCAGCGACACGCTGCGGTGCGCGCTGCGCAGCCACCAACGCGACCATGCACGCCACTGGATTGCGCTTGTGCGGCATGGCTGACGAACCACCGCGACCAGGTTCGGTCGGCTCCGACACTTCATTGACCTCGAACTGCCCCATCAACGAAATGTCGCGGGCGATCTTGCCGAGGCTGCCGACCAGCAAGCCCAGCTCGCAACCCAGCGCAACCCATTCGTCGCGTTGCGTATGCCAGGTGGCCAGCGGCGCTTTGAGTTGCAGGTCGGCGGCCATCAGAGCGATGACCTCTGGACCTTGCGCCTTCATTTGAGCCAGCGTGCCGACCGCCCCACCGAGCTGGACACACAGCGCGTTGGCGGCCGCTATTTGCAAGCGTTGCTGACTGCGAATAAGCGGTGCAACCCAGCCAGCACATTTCAAACCGAAACTGGTGACCGACGCCGGCTGCAGCAAAGTACGCGCCAATATCGGGTCAGCGGCGTGCTTCTCAGCCAGTGCCAGCAAGGCATCAATGGCGATTTGCACATCGGCCTGCACCAGGGACAGCGCGTCACGCGTGACCAGCGACAACGCTGTGTCAATGACGTCTTGGCTGGTGCTGCCAAAGTGGACAAAGCGAACCGCGTCTGGATTGAAAAGACCAACCGTTTCCTTCAAGCTTTTCATCAAGGGAATGGCCAGCGTTCCGGCGCGCCCGCTTTCGCGAACGATCTTGCTGACGTCAAACAGCTCGACTTTGCAGGTGTCGATGATGGACTGCGCAGCCGTTTGGGGAATCAAGCCGGCGGTGGCTTGGGCTTTGGCCAACGAGGCTTCGAAACGCAGCATCGCCGCCAAAAAATGACGCTCACCAAAAGCATCGATGCTCTCAGAGGTAGACAAAAAGCCTTCGAAAATACTCATGGTCGGTGGCTTTAAAAAGTTGTGAATCCAAGAGTCTAGCGACCTTTTCAGCGTTTGAGCCTGATCTGATTCGGCAGCGGCACCGACCGACGCAGCACGTCTTCACCCAGCCACTGAGCGGAGCGCCAGGCGCGTTGCGCCACCGTCGGCAAGGGCATTTGTTGGTAGTCGTCGTTGAAGACTTCAAAGCTGTAGTCACCGCGATAACCCAGACTGTGCAGCTTATTGACCAAGGCAGCCAGCGCTTCGCTGTGCACACCCTCGCCCGGAAACACCCGAAAATGCCGCGCCGTGGTGATGCGCTCTTCTACGGACTTGATCTCGGTCCACATGAAGTCGGCCAATTGCACCAGAAAAATCTTGTTCGGGTCGAGCATGTCGAGCTCGTCCAGCGAGGTCTTGGTCGCAAACATGTGGAACGAATCAAAACCGAGACCGAGGTTCGGCATGTCGGCTTGGGTGATGATCTCCCAAGCCTGCGGAAATTCATTGACCACGCGGCCCCACGACAAAGCTTCATAGGCGATCTTGATGTTCATCGGAATCGCCAGCATGGCCAGCTTGCGCAAGTCTTTGACCAGCGCGGCCGTTTCGCCAGTGGCGTGCACCGAGGTCGACGAGCAGATCAACAGCACGCGGCAATCCAGCGCGTGGCACATCTCGAGCATCGACTTGGCGATGTCCATCTTGTACTCGTGCAGATGGCCTGACAGGCCTTCAAAATCACGCAATACTTGGAAACCGGTGACGCGCAAGCCGCTGGTTTTAACCGCCTGCACGGCCGCCTCCAGACCCTCAGGGTGACCGACCAGGTCGCGTGCCGACAACATGATCTGCGTGAAGCCAGCTTCGCGAACGGCCTTGAGCTTGGCCTCCAAAGGTCCGGCCAAAGAGATGGTGTCCATCCCGAAGTCACTGATGTTTCCGCTGTAGTGCATGGCTCAGCTCCGCTCGCCATTCGTAGGGCCAGTGCGCTGGTCTTGGACCAATTCAAAGCTGACGCTTTGCAGCCAGGTGCGGGTGAGTGCGCCGCGGTCTTCGGTCTGCACACCCCGCGACTGCACAAACTCCACGCCGCGTTGGGCCAGCTCGGTCACCGTGGCACGCACGTCAGCCGTGCCCAAGCCGATGCGCTGCAAGGCTTCGTCATCTTCGACGTCCAGCACGCTGGCTTCAGGCTCGATCAACTGCACATAAAAGCGCGACGCCGCCGGGCACGGGCTTTGCAAAATGCGGCCCTTTGGCAAAACGCCAAAGCGCTGGTCGTCCGGCAAATCAGTGAAGCCAAACAGCTCGCGGTAAAACTCGGCCCAGTCTTCGGTACGGTCATTGCCGATGTACTGAACAACGCCAAAAAAGTGCAGACCCGCCACCGCTGGCGGGTACTGTTCAACCGTCGGGATCGGCACAAAGTCAACGTCGTAAATCGAGAATTTGTCGTAACGGTCAACAAAGTAAATGCGGCTCTTGCCAACGCCATGAATCGCCGGGATGTTCAGCTCCATCACCTCGACGCGTGGCGGCACCGCCCAGGCACCGCGCTCCAGCGCACGACGGTAAGCCGCAGCGGCATCGCGCACGCGCAGGCCAATGGCCGCAATCACCGGCTTGTCTTGTGGCACAGCACCATCCGGCAAGGCCGACACATGCGCGTTGACGATGACGTTGATGGCGCCTTGACGGTAGAGCAGCACCTCGCGCGAGCGGTGGCGGGCCACCGGGCGAAAGCCCATCATTTCCAATACCTGACCCAGCGCCTGCGGCTTGCTGGTGGTGTATTCAATGAACTCAATGCCGTCCAAGCCAATGGGATTGGTGGCTTCCGGAATGGCTTCGCGATCGGCGGAAAGTGTGGACGATAACGGTTGAGAAAGTGCTTGTAAAAGGGTGCTCATGGTGCGTCCTGACATGACAAGTCAATTAAATTAGTTTAAAAAAACATCACGCCGCGGTAGCGACGCTGGCGGTGCTGTTCACTTCGGGTACGTGGCCGCCACCAAGAAAAAGCCGTTCAATATGCGGGTCGGCCAGCAATTCTGATGCAGCCTTGTGAAGCACCAATTGACCAGACTCCAGCGCAATCGCATCGTCTGAAATCTTCAACGCGCTTTTGACGTTTTGCTCGACCATCAACACCGTGGTGCCTTGGGCTGCCAAGGTTTTCAACAATTTGAAAACATCTTGTACCACCAACGGCGACAAGCCAATCGACGGCTCGTCGATCAACAGCACTTTAGGACGCAACAACAAAGCCCGACCGATTTCAAGCTGCTTTTGCTCCCCACCCGACAACGCGGACGCTTGAGAATGCAAGCGCTCTTTCACACGAGGGAAAAAGTTGAGCACCTCGGGAATGCGCTCATGCGTGGTCTTGGTGCCGAGCGTGATGCCACCCAGTTCCAAGTTTTGAAAAACCGTCAACTGACCAAATAGATTACGCCCCTGCGGCACAAAGGCAATGCCTTTGGCGAGCAGCGCTTTTTGCGTCGCCCCAGAGATGTCCTCGCCGTCCAGCAGAATGCGGCCTTGACGCGGCTTAAGCAAGCCAAAGAGTGTTTTTAAAACAGTCGATTTACCGGCGCCGTTGGGCCCCAACAGCAAGGTGATGGTGCCACGACGAACCTTGAAAGACAGGTTGTTCAGGATCATGAAATCCTTGTAACCCGCCACCACATCGTCAAACTCGATACAAATGTCGTTGGCCATGTTCAGTTTCCCAGATAGGCGTCAAGCACCTCTTTGTTGGCGCGAATTTCGGCCGGTGTGCCTATCGCCATGACCCGACCTTCGACCATCACCATGATGCGGTGGCACAGGTCCATGACGAAGTCCATGTTGTGCTCAATCACAACGAAAGAACTCTGCTGGCCCAGCTTAGAATTTCGGTTGAGTTCTTTGAGCAGATTGGAAATGCCGCCGACCAGACTCGGGTTGACACCGGCGCAGGGTTCGTCCAGCAACACCAAGGCCGGTTGCGCCATGAAGGCCATGGCGATGTCGACCAACTTTTGCTGACCGTAACTCAGGGTGCCGGCCAACGTGTTGGAGACGTGCCGAATACGGAATTGATCGATCAAAGCGTCGGCCCTGTCGCCCAGACCTGAATCACCGGGTGCAAACATGCGGCTCAGCATGCTGCCCTGGTGTTCTTGTGCTGCAACGATGAGGTTGTCCCGCACCGTCATTTTTCCGAACACCTGCAGCGTCTGGAAAGTACGACCTACACCACGCCGACTCAGCGCCAGCGGCGACAGCCCGCTGATGCTCTGACCATTCAGTTCGATCTCGCCCGCGTCGGGCGTGATCTGCCCCAGCACGCTGTTGAACATGGTGGTCTTGCCCGAACCGTTAGGCCCGATCACGCCAAATATTTCGCCCGGCATGACTTCAAAAGAGACACCGCCAACGGCTTGAATCGCACCGTAAGCCTTCTTCAAGCCGGTGACTTTGAGCAAAGGATGGTTCATGATCGAGCCTTCATTTTTGCTGCATTGGCAGCGCGCAATGCGGAAGCTTCACGTGCGGCACGGCGCTCCTTCAAGCGGTCAGGAATGCTCAGCAAACCGTCCGGCAACCAAACCATCATCAACACCACGGCGGAGCCAAAAATCGGCAAGTACCAAGCCGCTACGCCGGGCACATCGCGCATCCATTCCGGCAGCACGACGCCGACGGCCGCGCCCAAAACTGGCCCTAGAAAATAACCCGCACCGCCGACCACAACCATCAAATACATCATGATGGAGGCGCCCACTGTGAAGGGGGCCGGCTCGATGAACTGCACCAGCGATGCAAACAGTGCACCCGCTACACCCGCATACACAGCGCCAATGGCAAAGCTCAGCAAGGTGTAATTCCGAATGTCGATGCCCAAACTCTCAGCCCGGATCGAGTTGTCACGCAGCGCTTTGAACGCCTTGCCCCAAGGCGAGCGCAGCAAGCCCCATAGCAGGCCCGCCATCACCAAGGTGACGGCCAGCACGAAGTAGTAATACGGCCGATTGCCTTCCAGCGAATAGCCCAACAGCGAGGGCCTTGCAATGTTGTTGATGCCGAAGGTGCCGCCGGTGAGCCACTCCTCATTGCGCATCACCAGCCAGATCGCGGTATTGAACCCGAGCGTGGCAAAGGCCAGATAAATAGCCTGGACGCGCAGCGCCGGAAAGCCCAGCACCAGCCCGACCACAAAGCAGATCAAGGCGGCGGCCGGCAACCCGAGCCAGAAACTGAAACCAGCCTTCATCAAGATCGCCACGGTGTAAGCACCGATGCCAAAAAAGGCGGCATGACCCAGCGACTTCTGGCCGGCGTAACCGGTGGTCAGGTTCAGGCCCATGATGGCGATGACAAACACCAACCAGTAGCTGAGCAAATAAACGCCGTAGTTCTTCAGGTACTGTGGTGCCACTAAAAGCAGTGCGGCAATCACCAATGTGCCGGCCAACCCGACTTTGTGTTGCAAGAGCTTCATACCTTGCGCTCCTCTTTTTTGCCCAGCAGCCCTTGCGGCTTGAACAGAATCACGACCATGAAAATCACCAGCGCCACCGCATCTTTGTAGGCGGGGGAAATATAGGCCGCCGCCAGGTTTTCACAGACGCCGACGATCAACCCGCCCAGCAGAGCGCCACGCGAATTGTTGAAGCCGCCAATGATGGCCGCAAAGAAGGCCTTGTTGCCGAGGCCTTCACCCATGTCGAACTTGGCTAGGTACGTGGGCGTGACCAGCATGGCCGCAGCCACCGCCAAAACGGCGTTGATGGCGAAGGTATAGAAAATCATGCGCGGCACATTGATGCCGAGCACCGACGCGCTTTCGGTGTTTTGGGCCACAGCCTGCATGGCCCGACCGGTGACGGTCTTGACCAAAAAAGCCTGGGTTGCCAAGACGATGATCAGCGCCATCGCAAAGGTGCCCACGTCCTGCAAGCTGATGGTGACACCGGCGATGGTGTAGATCTTCTCCGCAAAGAGGCTGGGAAAAGGATGCGCCTCTGCGCTGAAACCCGCCCGCACGCCGTTGCGCATCGCAATCGACAGCCCAATGGTGGCCACCACGATCGGCATCATGCCGTACTTGAACAGCGGATCAACCAACCCCCGTTTGAAGACCCAACCCAAGAGCAGCACTGCCAGCAAGACAGTGCAGACCACGCTGACCAACATGGGTGCACCCAAAGACATAAAGCCCAACATCATGAACGCCGGCAGCATGACGAACTCGCCTTGTGCAAAGTTGATCGTGCCGGAGGCCTGCCAGAGCAGGGTGAAACCAAGCCCTGCCAGCGCATAAATGCTGCCAGTGGCCAGGCCAGAGAAAAAGAGTTGAAGGAAGTCTGTCATGGCTTAAGGATTAGCAAGTTGCTGTTGGGGACGTACTGTAGCCGTTTGCCACTTTAGAATTTTTTGCGACCTTAAATTTGCGCGATTAACGCGCAATATTGTGCGATAGTCGATTGAAATTCGGGTTTCACCCACGAACACAACACCATGACTCAGCCCGCCCCCCTCGGCATCCGCCCTGCTTTGGACAAACGCGATTGGATCGCCGGTCTTGAAAAAGGCCTGTCGGTGATCGAGAGTTTTGACGATGCCAACCCGCGCATGACCGCTAGCCAAACCGGACTACGCTGCGGCATCACCCGGACGGCTGCACGCCGGTATTTGCTGACGCTGGAGCATCTGGGTTACGTCGCCACCGACGGCAAACTGTTCTGGCTGACGCCGCGGGTGCTGCGGATGGGGCAGTCCTACCTGGAGTCAGCGCGGCTGCCGCGCATCGTGCAGCCGTTTTTGCAGCGCGTCACCGCCGGCACACAAGAAAGTGCTTTTGTCAGCGTGATGGACGGCGACGACATTGTCTACATCGCCCGCAACGGCTCGAACCGCGTCATGAACACCGGCTATGTGCTCGGCGCCCGAGTCCAAGCGCAGGTGACAGCGGCGGGTTTGCTGCTACTGGCTCTGCGCGGCCCAGACTGGGTTGAAACCTGGTTGGCCAACAACACCCTGAGCACTTACACCTCGCACACCATTGCCAGCAAGGACCGCTTGCGCATAGAACTGGCCCGAGTGCGAGCGCAGGGATGGGCGCTGTCGGAGCAGCAACTCGAGCTCAACTACCGCGGAATTGCCGTGCCGCTGCGTGACCGCCACGGTCAGGTGATGGGCGCGCTGAGTGTGACCATGCCAATGGGGCACGAGTCGAGTGAAGACGCCGTGCGGCGCGTGCTGAATGTGCTGAGCGAAACGGCTCAAGGGATGCGCCATATGTTCTGAGCTCAGCTTTGCATCAACGCCCACATCCGGGCTGAAGACAAAGGCATTTGCAGCAGCGGTGCTTTGGCCGGCATGCCGGCGCGGGCCAGCGCATCAGCCACGGCATTGACCACGGTCGGGCCAGCGCCAATGGTGCCGAGTTCGCCCACGCCTTTGACGCCGAGTGGGTTGTTCAAACACGGCACGGAGGTGTCCATCTCGGTTTTGAAAACCGGCGCATCTTCAGCGCGTGGTGCCACATAGTCCATCAGACTGCCGGTCAAGGGCTGACCCGTTTCACGGTCATAAACCACTCGCTCGTACAGCGCTTGGCCAATGCCCTGCACAGCGCCGCCGTCAAGTTGACCGCGCACGATCATCGGGTTCACGACCCGGCCCACATCGTTGACGGAGGCATACGCCACCACCGCCACCTGACCCGTCATCGGGTCAATTTCAACCTCGCTGATGTGGCAACCGTTGGGCCAACTTGGTCCGCTCGCCGCCGAGGTCGAGTTCATGAAGATGCGTTGCTCAGATTGCCGGCCGGCCAGCGCAAAAATGTCGGTGCTCAGGTCCGTCCCAATCACTTGCAGTCGACCATTGCGGTACTCGATGTCTGCAGCAGAGGCTTCGAATTCAAGCGCTGCCAGACGCTTGGCTTCAGCAATAGTGCGGTCAGCGCCGACCCGCATGGCCGAGCCACCGGTGAACAGCGAGCGCGAACCAGCGCTGCCAAAACCGTCGCCGCGGTCGGTGTCGCCAAGGACCACGCGGACTTGCTCAATCGGCACACCAAACGCGTCCACCACCAATTGCGCGAGCGAGGTCAAGATGCCCTGCCCCATGCCATTGACGGCAGAGAAAACCTCGATCATGCCGTCGGCTTGAACGGCCACGGTGACGGTTTCCTCGAGCGCGTTGCCACCCGTCCACTCCAAGAAAGTAGAGATGCCTTGGCCACGCAGCAAACCGCGCTGAGCCGAGTCTGCGGCGCGCGCCGCAAAGCCAGACCAGTCGGCCAGCACCAAAGCTTGGTCCATGATGGATTCAAACTGGCCGCAGTCGTAGGTCTGACCCATCGGGTTTTTGTAGGGCATTTGCGCTGGCGTGATGAAGTTGCGACGGCGCAGTGCCACGCGGTCAATGCCGGTCTGCCGCGCGGCCTCGTCCATCAAACGCTCCATGCTGAAGATCGCCTCGGGACGACCCGCACCGCGGTAAGCGCCTGTCGGTGAGGTGTTGGTCAGCACCGCCTTGAAATGGAAGTCGATGGTCTGGATGTCATAGACACTGGTCTGCACCCAGGGGCCAATCAGGAGCTGAATGGCGGCGCCGGTGCCGGTGGGGTAGGCACCCACATTGGCCTTAGAGGCGACACGCAGCGCAAGAATTTTGCCCGTGGCGTCAAGCGCCAGCTCAGCTTGCGTCTGCAAATCGCGGCCATGCAGCGCAGAGATGAATTCTTCGCTGCGGTCAGCCACCCACTTGATCGGCCGCTTCAACGCTCGGGCGCAAAAAGCAATCGTCAGGTCTTCAGGGTAGATACCGGTTTTCATGCCGAAGCCGCCCCCCACATCGCCCACCACCACGCGCACATCGGCGCGCGCCATCCCCATCAAGTCGCACACGGAATTGCGCAAGCCCGACGGCATTTGTGAGCTCAAGCGAATCGTCAAGCGCCCGGTCACCGGATCAGCGGCCGCCAACACCGTGCGTGGCTCCAGACTCAGCGCCGACAGCCGTTGGTTCACCACGTCCAGCTTGACCACATGCGCGGCCTTGGAAAAAGCCTCGGCGGTGGCCTGTACGCTGCCGTACCGCGTTTCTCCGGCAATGTTGTCCACCGCGTTGTCGTTCAACACAGGCGCGTCTGCGGCTGTGGCGTCGTCGACGTTCACCAGCACCGGCAGCTCGGCGTAATCAATCTCAATCGCCTCGGCAGCATCACGGGCTTGCTCCAGCGTGAGGGCCACCACAGCAACCACCGCCTCACCCACAAAGCGCACCCTTTCGTGCGCCAGCGCACGGCGATCAGGGGCCGCGCAAGGCAGAGGGTCGATCCGTTTGAACGCAGAGCCTGGAATCGGCTTAACGCCAGCCGCCACCAAATCAGCACCGGTGACAATTTTCAGCACACCAGGCATGGCCGAAGCGGCCGTGCTGTCGAGCGAAACAATCCGAGCGTGCGGGTACGGCGAGCGCAAAAAGTAAATGTGAACCTGGTCGTCAGGGTTGACGTCAGCCGTGAACTGGCCGGTGCCGACCAGCAGCTTGTCGTCTTCAAGACGCTTGACAGACTGACCACTGCCAAAGCGGGCGGGCGACTCGGCGTTGGATGATGAAAATGAGGTATCAGCAGGGAATGAGGTGCTTGACGTCAAGGCAAATCCAAAAGTTGTCGTAGCGGGTGCCAAAAAAGGCACCAACCGGAAATAAAAAAAGCCGGCATCACTATAAAACGATGCCGGACTTTAATGTTAGCGCAAGCTCAGGCGCGAAGTGGATCAACCTGCCGTCGTGACCTTGGCTTCTTTGATCACCTTGGCCCATTTGGCTTGTTCGATTTTGATGAACTCGGCAAAACGCTCGGTCGAACCGCCACCGTCTTCCGCACCGTATTGCTCAAACTTCTCCATCACGTCGGACATCGCCATGACACGGTTGATGTCTTCGTTCATGCGCTTGGCCATGGCCTGCGGCAACTTGCCCGGCCCCACCAAACCGTACCAAGTGGTGGCGTCAAAACCCGGGAATCCGGACTCGTGCATGGTCGGCACAGTCGGGTGACCTTTGGCGCGTTTGGTGCGGGTTTGCGCGATCGCAATCGCCTTGCCACTTTTGACATGCGGCGTGGCTGAGGTCATGGTTTCAAAGCAGTAATTCACCTGACCCCCGATCAGGTCAACCAGGGCTGGGCCCGAGCCTTTATAGGGCACATGCAGGGCGTCAATGCCGGCTCGCAGCTTGAACATTTCAAGCGCGAGGTGCTGGGCCGAGCCACCACCAGCAGAAGCAAAACTAATTTCACCTGGCATTTTTTTGCACAACTCCACCAGATCTTTGACGTTTTTGGCCGGCTGAGACTCGTTACAAATCAGCAGATTCGGCGTGACGCCCACCAACGCAATCGGCACAAAGTCCCGCTCTACCACGTAACCCAGCTTGGGCACCAAGCTGGGCGCCAGCGCGTGGCTATTGATGTGCGCCATGAGCAAGGTGTTGCCGTCGCTGGCTTGCTTGGAAACGTAGTCGGCCGCGATGACACCCGCAGCACCGGCCTTGTTGTCGATGATGATGGAGATGTTCCACATGACCGAGAGCTTTTGGCCGACAACGCGCGCCAGTGCGTCGGTGCCACCACCCGGCGGGAACCCGACAATGATGCGAATCGGCCCATTCGGCAGGGTTTGCGCCTTCAACATCGGCGCGGCCACCAAAGCCGCCCCCGCGACGGCGCTACTCACAAAAGTTCTGCGTTGCATGCTTGTCTCCTTTGGGTTATTTATCGTCATCGCGAGCGAAGCGCGCCCCGTCATCGCACGCCGTGACGGGGTTTTGGGGCATACGCCTCAAGCTGCTTTGCGAATCTGCACGGCTGCCGCGTGGCTTGAAAAATAATCCATCGCCGCCTGCACGCCCGAGCCTGCAAGCTTGACGCCGGCCAGCTTCAGACCCATTTCGCAACCGGCCAGCGCCGCGATCAACGTCAAATCATTGCTGTCACCCAAGTGGCCGATGCGGAACATCTTGCCTTTGATCTTGCCCAGACCGGTCCCCAGCGAGCAGTCAAAACGCTCATGGATGATCTTGCGGACGGCGTCAGCGTCAACGCCTTCAGGCGTCATCACGCCGGTCAGGATCGGCGAATACACAGCCGCGTCCGCACATTGGATCTGCAAGCCCCAAGCCCTGACCGCGGAGCGCACGCCTTCGGCCCAACGCAGGTGACGCGCAAACACGGCGTCCAGCCCGTTCTCTAACAGCATGTCGCAGGCTTCGCTCAAGGCATAGAGCAAATTGGTGTTGGGCGTGGTCGGCCAGAAGCCGGTTTTGTTCATCTCGATGATCTCGTCCCAAGCCCAGAAAGCCTTTGGCAACGTGGCTTTTTTGCTGGCTTCGATGGCCTTGACCGAGAGCGCGTTGAAGCTAATGCCTGGTGGCAGCATCAGGCCTTTTTGCGAACCGCTGATGCTGACGTCCACACCCCAGTCGTCGTGGCGGTAATCGGCAGAGCCCAGACCCGAGATGGTGTCCACCAACAGCAGCGCCGGGTGCTTGGCGGCGTCGATGGCTTTGCGCACAGCAGCGATGTTGCTGGTCACGCCCGTGGAGGTTTCGTTGTGCACGACGCACACCGCCTTGATGCTGTGGGCTGTGTCAGCCTTCAGCCGCTCTTCAATTAGATCGGCACGAACGCCGTGCCGCCAAGCGTCTGGGCCGGGCAAGCCCATCTCTTCGGTCTTCAGGCCGAGCCGCACGGCGAGCTTGTTCCACAGCGCGGCAAAGTGGCCGGTTTCGTACATCAACACATGGTCGCCGGCGCTCAAGGTGTTGACCAAAGCAGCCTCCCAAGCACCCGTGCCGGAGGCTGGGTAAATGATCACCGGCTGCCGGGTTTTAAAGATCGCCTGAACGTCGGCCAGCACCTTGAGCCCGAGCACCCCGAACTCAGGACCCCGGTGGTCAATGGTCGGGTAGCTCATGGCGCGCAACACGCGGTCAGGGACCGGTGAAGGACCGGGGATTTGCAAGAAGTGGCGGCCGGTGGGGTGAAAGTCAAGTGTCAGCATGGGAAGGACTCCGTGAATGAATCGCTATTTTTTGCATACAAAATTACTTTGTCAAGAGGATTGACCCGTTATTAACGGACAAACGTGGAATTGACAACCCTCAATTTTGCATACAAAATTTCACCATGAGCGCTAAAATCATTCCCATCCACCCCACCCCCCGAGCCGCCCTGCATGAGCAAGTGGCGTTGCGCCTGCGTGAAATGCTGGTAGAAAGCCGCATCGCTCCGGGCGCGAAACTCAACGAGCGCGAACTCAGCGAGGTCCTGAACGTCTCGCGGACGCCCTTGCGCGAGGCCATCAAGATGCTGGCGGCTGAAGGCTTGGTTGAACTGCTGCCGAACCGTGGTGCGATAGCCGTCGAGCTGAGCCAAGCCGATGTGCTCAACACCTTTGAAGTCATGGCCGGGCTGGAAGCGCAGTCTGGCGAACTCGCCGCTGAGCGCATCACCGACGCCGAGTTGTCCGAGATCCAAGCCATGCACTACGAAATGCTGGCCGCCTACACACGGCGCGACCTGCCGGCCTATTACCGGCTCAACTCGGCCATTCATGCGGCCATCAATGCCGCCGCCAAAAACCCGGTGCTGAGCGCCACTTACCAACAAGTGAATGCGCGGCTGCAAGCGCTGCGTTTTCGCTCCAACCAAGACGGCGACAAATGGGGCGCCGCCATGAAAGAACACGAGCAAATGATCGAGGCCCTGACTCAGCGCAACCCGGCCGCCATGCGCGCCGTGTTGCTCAACCACTTGAACCACAAGCGAGACGTGGTGATGGCGCAGCTGCTACAGCAACAGCTCAAGCGTGAAGCCGGCCAAGGAGACCAGGCATGAATGCCCCGCTGCCGGCACACGTGGCGAAGCAAGCCATGGCTCACGAGCACAGCCTCAACGACACCTACAACCGGGTGTCCCGCGCCAGCAATGAAGTCGCCGGGCGGCTGGCGGCAAGACTGGCCAGCGACACCCAAGGCGAGGTCCTGTTCTCCGCCGCAGACCGTGGCCGTTACGCCACCGACGCCTCAATTTACCAAAGCCAGCCAACCGGCGTCTTTGTGCCGCGCAGCAGCGAAGACGTCGCGCTCGCGCTGGAGATTTGCCGCGACATGGGCGTGCCCATCGTGGCCCGCGGCGGCGGCACCAGCCAGTGCGGCCAGACCGTCGGCGCTGGGCTCGTCATCGACCATTCCAAGTACGTCCGCAACATCTTGGCGGTGGACCCGGCAGAACGCATGGCGGTGGTCGAACCCGGCTTGGTGCTCGACCACTTGAACGCCAATCTCAAAAAGCACGGCCTGTGGTATCCGGTGGATGTTTCCACCAGCGGACAAGCCACGTTGGGCGGCATGGCCGGCAACAACTCCTGCGGCAGCCGCAGCATTGCCTACGGCAACATGGTGCACAACGTGAAGGGTGCGCAGGCGTGGACCTCCGACGGCACGCTGCTGACGCTGGGTGACTATGCCAACAGCAGCGGCAAGTCGCGTGAACTGGGCGACTACGTACGCGCCTTGGCCGAGCAACTCGCACCCGACATCAACGCCCGCTGGCCCAAGGTCTTGCGTCGGGTCGCCGGCTACAACCTCGACATCTTTGACAGCCAGAGCGAGCGCCCTTACACCACAGACGGATCGGTCAATCTGGCGCACTTGCTCGTCGGCAGCGAAGGCACGCTGGCGCTGACCAAAAACCTGACGCTGCAACTCAGCGAACTGCCACGCGCCAAGGTCTTGGGCGTGGTGAATTTCCCGACCTTTTACGCGGCCATGGATGCCGCGCAGCACATCGTCAAACTCGGCGGCGGCCTGTCCGCAGTCGAGCTGGTGGACCGCACCATGATCGAGCTGTCGCTGCAAAACCCGGCCTTTGCACCAACGGTTCGCACCGCCCTGCTGGGCCAGCCCGACGCGATTTTATTGGTTGAATTTTCAGGCGCCGCCAAGGCCGACTTGCTACCGAAAATGCGCGAGTTGGTGGAACTCATGGGCGACCTTGGCCTGCCCGGTTCGGTGGTCGAAATGATCGACGAAGCACCGCAAAAAAACCTGTGGGAAGTCCGCAAGGCTGGTCTCAACATCATGATGAGCCTGAAAGGCGACGGCAAGCCGGTGAGCTTCATCGAAGACTGCGCCGTGCCGCTGGAACACTTGGCCGAGTACACAGATGCGCTAACAGAAGTCTTTCAACGCCACGGTAGCAAGGGCACTTGGTACGCCCACGCCTCAGTCGGCACATTGCACGTGCGTCCTATTCTGGACATGCGCCGTGATGGCGCTGGCAAGATGCGCTCGATTGCCGAAGAAGCCTCCGCACTGGTGCGCCAATTCAAAGGCGCCTACAGCGGCGAACACGGCGACGGACTGTGCCGGGGCGAATGGATTTCGTGGCAATTCGGTCCGCAAATTACGCAAGCTTTTGCCAGCATCAAAAAGGCGATGGACCCGCTGAATTTGCTCTGCCCGCAACGCATGATTGATCCGCCCAAAATGGACGACACGCGGCTTATGCGCTTTCCGCCCAGCTACAAAGTCATCCCGATCAAGACCGCGCTCGACTGGCGCGCCTGGGACGTGCAAAGCAATCCCCTGACCGAAATCACCAGCGCTCCCGGAACCGGAGGCGACCCGGCCCAAGGCTTGGCCAAAGCGGTCGAGATGTGCAACAACAACGGCCACTGCCGCCAGTTTGACGCAGGCACCATGTGCCCCAGCTACCGCGTGACACGTGACGAAAAACACCTGACACGCGGCCGCGCCAACACGCTGCGCTTGGCGCTCTCAGGGCAGCTCCAAGACCAACATACCAGCGACAAGCCTGAGGACGCTTTCACCAGCCAAGCGGTGCATGACGCGCTGGATTTATGCGTCGGCTGCAAAGGCTGTAAACGCGACTGCCCGACCGGCGTCGACATGGCCAAGATGAAGGTTGAGTTCTTGCATCACTACAAGGCGCGACACGGCTACACACTCAAAGACAAACTCATCGCCAGCCTGCCCGACTACGCCCACTGGGCCAGCCGCTTGGCGCCGCTGCTGAACTTGCGCGACAAGCTGCCGGGTCTAGCCAGCTTGAGCGAAAAAATCATGGGCTTTTCAGCCCGCCGAACACTGCCGAAGTGGCAACGCAACACGTTTTGGCAACAGCTTGCCAGCGCCACCGCACAAGCCGAAGATGACCACGCTCCGGCCAACGCACTCAATACCGCCACGTTTGAAGAAGTGATGACCGCCAGCAAGCCCGTGGTGCTGTTTGTTGACACCTTCAACGGCACCTTCGAGGCGGGCAATGCGCTGGCGGCTTTGCAAGTGTTGCAAGCTGCTGACTACACCGTGCATGTGGCCACCAAGGCCCAACCCGATGGCAAGCACCTGTGCTGCGGCCGCACCTACCTGGCCAACGGCATGATCGACGCAGCCAAAGCCAAGGCCGCTGAAGTCGTCGCCTCGCTCTTGCCCTTCGCCCAAAAAGGCATCGCCATCGTCGGGCTGGAACCCTCTTGCTTGTTGACCCTGCGTGATGAGATGTTGGTGATGGGTTTGGGCCCCGCCGCACAAACCATCAGCAACCAAGCCCTGCTGTTTGAAGAATTTCTGGCCCGTGAAGCGGCCACCGGTCAGCTCGACGCGCTCAAGTCAAAACTCAAAGGCACCGACCAAGCCATCTTGCTGCACGGCCATTGCCACCAAAAAGCTTTTGGTGCGGTCAGCCCGATCATCGACGTGCTCAAACTGATTCCGGGGGCCAAGCCTGAACTGATCGAGTCGAGTTGCTGCGGCATGGCGGGCAGCTTTGGCTACGAGGCCAGCCATTACGAGGTCTCGATGCAAATGGCCGAGCTCAGCTTGCTACCCGCTGTGCGCAAACAACCCGACGCCATCGTGGTCGCAGACGGCACCAGTTGCCGGCACCAGATCCGCGACGGCGCGCAACGCGAAGCGATTCACGTGGCCGCGTTACTGGCCGGTCTTCTGCCTGACACGGTTCGCTAGCTGGTAAACATCCACAAGCTTGTAAACGTCCACCAACTTGTAGAGATAAGGTGGGCTGTAGCTGCTTTGGATGTAGTCTTCGCGCTTGGCCATGACGATGGCCTCCCGCCCCTGTTGGTGGCGCTCCCAGCGGTTGGCCCGATAACCGGCGTACTCCAACGCCACCGGCGTCAGCTGCTGAGTCACCTTTTGTTTGTCATCGCCCGAACGGTAATGACCGTGGGCTGCCGCCAGGCTGAACCACTTGAAGGCCTCACGGGCGTCAGGCTTGATCGTCCCACCCCCCTTCAGGTAAAGGTGCCCTAAGGCATCGAAACCGCGGATGGAGCGTTGTTCTGCGGCCCTGGTGTAGTGCTCAAGCGCCCGGCTGATATTCACCGCCACACCCCAGCCAAATTCGTAGGATTGGCCTTCCGCCACCACCGCGTCTATAGAACCTGCAATGGCCGCAAGGCGCAACCAACGCTTTGCAAGCTTGAAGTCCTGCTCCACGCCCACACCCATTTGGTAAGAGCGGCCAACCTCAAACTGAGCATCCACAACGCCCCGCTGCGCCAACTTCATGGCTTGCTCGAACTCCAACTGAAGATACTCTTTCGCATAGGCCGTGTCTTGCGTCTGCGACTTCGGCTGCGCCAAGGCCACGCTCATAGACAAGTGGGGAGCGAAAGCACTCAGCACCAGCCAAGCGGATGCCCAGTGTCGACTAAAAGTAGGTGCAGTCATGGTGATTAATAAGTTTGAGGCAGCGGCATTTGGTCAAAAAAGTACGCAACGGTGATCAAGGAATCCTGCGTTTCATTCGTCACACCGGTGTTGTTGAACCAACTCGTTTCGAACCCGGCACCCGTGACACGCAAACGCCTCACGCGCCCTTTGTAAGCTTGGGCACCATCGAAACCGTCGATCGCCACGGCCAACTGACGGGCAAAACTGACCGGCACATTGAACAACACGATCGCGTTAAAAAACGGATCACTGTCGGTCGGTGCACTGGCCAGGTACAGCTTCGTCATGGCCATGAAATCACCGGCCGCATGCGTCGCGGCAATTCGGTTTGGCTGCGCAGCGCTGAGCAGACCGGCTAATTTCAGGTCGTTAAAAGGAACGTTGAAATCGGACACGAAGGTCGACGACGAATCGCTGACGGTGGCGCCGGTGCCGATGTAAACCGCCGCTAAAGCAGCCGGGCATGCGTTGCCGTCCACCGCCGTGACTTCACCATAGCCATTGGGCGAACCGGTGCTGGCCACTGGCGGCGTGGCCGTGAAGTCAAAACGAGCGGACCGGGCAGTCTTAGCGCTTTCTGCCATCGCTGAAATTGACGCAAATTCCAGCACCGACGAGTCGATCCGGCCGTTGCCGTCGCAATCCCCAGGCCAGCGCTGATGCGTCCGGTGGTACTCGTTCACCAGCGACTCCATCTGGCGCACTTGCAGCACCAATTGGTCACCCTTGCTTTGTTCGAGCAGGGTCAGCCCCTTGGCCGCCATGCCCAGCAACAACGCGGAAACCGCCAACACGATGGCGATCTCGACCAGCGTGAAGCCTGCACTCAGGCGACCCTGACGGCCCAAGCGTTGACGGTCAGCGTTCAACAAACACTTCATCGCGCCACCCGTTTACTGGCCCAGGCCCGAAGCTTCGAATAGTCATCGCGACCAGCGGTCATTTCTAAAAATCGTTGGTACTGCACCAAGGCCTCTGCAGGGCGGCCCAATGCATCCAAGGAATACGCTGCATTGGCCACCAGTTCAGGCGTGCCCGGAGACAGCACGGCGGCTTGTCGGAGGTCTTCCAACGCCGCGTCATGCTTGCCCATTTCTTGCAGGCAAATGGCCCGATTCAGCAAGACCTTCATGCTGGCCGGATTCAGCTGATGCGCCTTGGTCAAGGCCCCTACGGCCTCTTCCCAGCGACGCAAACCCTGGGCGGCTGTGCCCTTGAGATAGCTCGTCTGCCAGGTCTCACCGACCTCGGCTTCGACTTGCCCAACGGTGGTCAAGGCGGTGTCAAACTGGCCTTGCGACAGCATGCGTTCGATGGCGGTGAAACGGCGCAATATTTCAGCAGCCGACGAATTGGCCGTCCCTTGCGCGCTGCTCACAGACTCGAGCTCGATCAACGCGGTTGCCGACCGCGCAGGGTTCGCCGCAGCAGCGGGCGGCGCAGTCACGGCAGCTGAAGGCGCAGAAACTGAAGGCACAGAGGTCTTCGCCACATTCAGTTCTGAACGCCAAGCCGACACCGTCGTCGCCGTCAGGGCCTTGCGTTTAAGTTGGGTTCGCAGGTCTGCAAGGACGTCATTCAACTCGCCAGCATTGGGAATCAGAAGCACACGCAAAGTGCCGTTTTCTTGCGCCAAGACGGCGGGAAACTGACCCGCCAGACTGCGGTACAAAGCCACAGCGGCCGTCTCTGACACGCTGGCGGGTAACACAATCAAGGCATCCTTGGGGGCCAGCTTTGCCAGCCCTTGCGTCCAACCCTGCAAAGCGCCCGCCCGGTCGTCCTGTCCCATCAAGGTCGCAGCTTGGCGAACCCATGACGGAGACTGCCAGGCTAAGACGGGAGGCTGCGCTGGTGGCTGAACGGGCGCTTGCGCCGGCAACGTCGCCACCGGGACCGCAGCAACAACCGCCGCCGCGGGAGCGACTGGGTCGCCGGCCGGTGCAGGGGCAACAGGTGGGACGGTTGCAACAGCGGCCACAGAGGCAGGAACAGGTAAAGGTGCAGGACGTTGCGTGTCTGTCTTAGCCCAAGTCCAAACCACCACCGCCACAACGACCCCACCCAACACCATCCACAGCACACGGCTGATCGGTGAGGTCGATGGTGGCAGCAAAACAGGCGCGGCCATGTACTCTCCGCCCTTGTCTTGCGGTGCCTGCTGGCGACGCTCGTCTTCAAGCTTTCGCAGCGCTTCGTCGATCACACTCATGCTGTTCTCCCGGGTCTCAGTTCTGCCACAGCCCGCCGCACCATAGACGCATTGATCTCATGCCGACTCAAGCCAAAGGCCAACAGCAAAGCACGTTCGGCCACTAAATTAATCCGGCGGGGAACCCCCTGGGTGGCACGGTGCAAAAAGAAAAGCGCCATGCCAGAAAAATGCACATCACCACTGGTGCGGGTCACCGCCATGCGGTGGCGAACATAGCTCGCACATTCAGCGCGCGACATCGGTCCCAACTTGCACCACACCCCAATGCGTTCACGCAGCGGCCGCATGGCCCGCAGCGCCAAGGTTTTTTCCAACTCCGGTTGCCCGACGAGCACCAAAGAAATCAGCTTGCGTTGTTCAGTTTCAAGATTGGACAGCAAGCGCAAACCTTCCAATGCTTCTGCTGAGAGCTTCTGCGCCTCGTCCACCATCACCACCAAGTACTCGCCCAAATGAGCACACTTGAAAGCGTAGTTCGTCAGTTGCTCATGCGTCTGCGCCAGAGAGTCAGGGTGTTGCGGTGCCTCGCCCGTGAAGTCTTTGTAAATACTCGCCAGAATCTCTGCATAAGACAGCAGCGGGTTCGGCAACAAGGCCACATGCACATTGGTCGGTGTGTTGCGCAGCAGGTTGCGGCAAACCAAGGTTTTGCCCAGACCAACCTCTCCCGTGAGCACCGCCATCGCTCCGCCCCGCATGGCAAAAAGAAGATTGTTATGGGCGGTCACATGCTGACTGCCAGGGTAGAAAAAACTGGTGTCCGGTGAAATACTGAAAGGCGCGCGACTGAAGCCAAGCGCCTTGTAAACCTGTTCAAGATCAGACACGGTGCACGCAGCTCACTTGTTAGAGATCACTGTGGGCATCAGGAAAATCACCAATTCCTTGCGCCTGCTGGCTTTGTAGTCAGCCCTAAAAGGATTGAAAGAGGCGGTTCCTTCTCCGACACCCGGGATAGCCCGTGTCGTTTTGGATCCTTCTTCTTCAATCAAGCCGCCCAACACCACCAGCTCGCCACTTCGCGCCCGCACCAAGGTGCTGGCCTCTTTGATGTCAAGTACCGGCGCCGTGCTCTGGCCGCTTGGAGAAACCGTGGTGCCAGCCAATCGGGTCACCGTCGGTGCAACCTGAAGCATGGTCCAACCGTCGCTGGAAATCTGTGGTGTGACGGTCATCATCACGCCCAAGTTCACCGTGGTGGGCTGTTCATTGATGGTGTCCAAAACACCAATGCCGGTCTGAGTCGTGCGGTAGTTGGTCCGCGAATAAAACGTGTCGCTGGTCCCGACTTTCACAAAAGCGGTCTGGTTGTTCATGATGCGCACGCGCGGTTGCGACACCATGCGCACATCACCTTGCTGCTTCAGGGCCTGAATCACAGCGTTGTAATTGGAGGTGCCGTAGTTGGCCGCAAAGGTGCTGGGCAAGGCAGAAATACCGGCGGGCGAGCCAACAATCGTGCTGGCTGCCAGCGTCCCCAAGTCACCCACTTTGAGTCGGCTCCAGTCAAGGCCAAGGGCGTAATCCTCGTTCAGCGTCACCTCGACGATGCGCACCTCAATATCCACCTGCCGGTTCATGCCGTCTTTGATCAGCGCAATGAAATTCTCGACTTCTTCTATCTTCGGCGCGCTGTCCGTGACGATGATCGTCCCCGTCAAACGATTGATCAGCACCTTGCCACGTGGTGACAACAAAGACTTGATCTGCAGGTCAATCTCTTGCCAGAACGTCACTGAATCCGTCATGGTGTTGCTGGCCGAAATGACCCCACCACCCGCACCACCGCCGCCACCGCCACCAGCGCCACCCGCAGAGGCTGTGGCCGATGCAGACGCCGTGGCATTGCCAGAACGAGTGGCCCTTATATAGTCCAACTCGAAGGCCCGCGTCACCGTTGAACGGACACGAATCACGCCGGCCTTTTGCTCCCACGAATAGCCCAAGCTGCTGAGCAAGACTTCAAAGGCGCGCGTCAGCGGCACGTCGTTGAAGTCAACCGTCACGTTGCCCGTCAAGTCCGGGTCAGAAATCAGATTCAAGCCATTGGCCCGGGCAAAAATACCCAGGGCATCGCGAATATTGAGTTGCCGTGCCCGAAACGAATACAAACGCGGCTGGACTTCTTCCATCTCATGACCACTGGACACCACCATGCCGCGAGCCTCGGGTGGCAAGCGAGACTCCTTGGCCTCGCGAGCCCGGGCATCTTCAGCAATCTTGGCGTTGATGGCCGAATACGCACTGAGCGGCGCGACCTTGGAAGGCTGGTCAATGTCCGGCCCGGGCAAAGCGCAGCCGGCCACCATGGCCGCCGTCGCCGTGGAGACCGCACTGACGCGCCAAAAACCTGATTGATTGAACTTACGCATACTCAAAAACCCTTCGTCATGTCAATCCACAGCCGCTCACCGCCCTTGCCATGGCCCACCAATAAAACACGCATCGGTTCAATACGCTCCACCTTGTAGTCGGCCAGCGCGTCACCTTGCTGATACATTTCCGTTCCAATCTGCGCCACCCGGCGCTCGCCGTCGACCAAAATCGCAGAGACCACAAACGGCAGCTTCGGCTTGCCATTCGCTACCACCGCACGCGGGGCAGACTCCGCTTCAAAAGGCATCAAGGTGCGCAAGTCCACATGCGCAGGTTCGCGACGCATCACCGGCGACACGGCATCCGGCGCCAGCGGCACCTTCAACGTCTTGACCGTTGGCAGCGACAGCGCGGTGCTGTCAACCGGCACAAAATAAGTCCAGGCAAACGCTGAGAGCAGCGCCAGCGGTATCAGCAAAAAACCCAAATAAGCTTTCATCGGGTCTCCATGACCAAAATGTTGTCGCCCTTGATGTTCACCTTCACGGCAAACGGCAGGCCGGCACTGCGACCCAGTGGCGTCGCATCTTCAATGCGGAAGTTGCTCAGTGAAAAATAGCCCAAGCCGGAGTAACTGACGGCAAACATGTCATTGATGCGCCCCAACTCATCGCCCGTGAAAGTGGCCGAAATGTTCAAGGCCTCGCGGCGCAATTCAACGCCCGGTTTCCAGCTGGTGCGACGAATCAATTCGGCATAGTCGCTTGACGCTGTAGCGAGTTGTTCGATCTCAGCGCGGGCTGCAAGCACCTTGGTTTCCGTGGCTTGCGCATTCAACAGCGCTGCCCGTCCCTGCAAGAAAAGATGCAAGCCGGCCGCCAATAACAGCGAGGCCAGCAAGAGCCCTACCCAAGTCCTGACATGAAATTTTCTAAGCATGAATATCGATCCTGTCTGGCTTAATTCTGTGTCGCCGTACACGCCACATTGAGGGTCGGGTCAGGCACCGTGAACGCCGATGCATCCGGTTCAAACCGCGTCGGCGTCCCGTTAAAGCACTTCACCGTCACCGCATGCGACTGACCTGCGTTCAACGCCGTTTTAGCGGCGACACCGGTGCCCCCGCTGTTCATCATTTGTTTGGGCAAGGCGACTTCCCAGTACTTGCCGTCTGGCAGCAAGGCAAACACGTGCAGGTACAAGGGCGCCACAAAAGCCGTCACTGCGCCCCAGTCTTTGGGCACCACAGGCACACAAGCAGACGCATTGGTACTGCTGGCCACGGTGGCACTCAAGGTGCCAGTGGGCTGCACCACGCTCCCGGCCCCGGCGGCTGTCGGGCTATCGTTGACCACCCAAAACAGCGGCAAACCAATCGGGGACCCGACGGCGACAGCGCCCGCACCGGCAGGCGCGTAGTACTGACCGGTGAGGGCGTTGTCAAAATTAAGCAAAAGCTCTGTGTTCAGGCACTTGTCTACCGGCTGGGTGCACTGACCGGCCGTCTGCAGCGCTGCACGCAGTTCCAGCAACGACGCGGCATGAGACCAACCGCCATAGTCGCGCAGGTCGTCCACCGCGGAGTCTTGGCTGCCCGTGGTCGGATGCTCATAGACCCGGTACGAGGAATAAGCGCCACCCGACGGTGTGTCATCCACAAACACGGCGTTGGCGCGGTCCAACCGTGCATAAGCCGACGCTTGCGGGCGCGTCACCACAAACGCAGACGGGCTGGAACGCTGCTGCGTCCAAGGCGATGTCACGGTGCCGTCTGACAAAGGCGAGAAGCGCCCCGACGTCCATGCAAAAAAGCTCTCCACACCGGTTTGCCAAACGCGCGGCAGCGTCAGGCTGCGCGTCGTCGTATCGACCGAGCCGTTGTTCGCTGTCAGCAATCGCTCCAGCTCAATCAAGGTGTTGACGTTGCGGCACAACTGCCCCACGGAACCACCCGTCCCTTGGCTGCTGTGGGTCGGGTTGTGCAGGTCTTTGAAGCCCACCGTCGCCAACAAGGTGCCGCCAGGAAACAGAAAGTCTGAAAACGTGAATGGCAGGTCGGCGCGCAAAGCCGGGTGCACGTCATAGTTGAACAAGGTTCCCTTGGAGGAACGTGTCGGCGTGCCCAGCAAATTACCAGGCAGCGCGCCATAAGGGGTGTAGGTGCCGGCGTCTGGGGCTATTGGCGTCACACCGTCGGCCGTGGCCGTCCGGCTCAACGCGCCATCGACAGTCGCCAGTTGCAACGGGCCGGGAAAGCCACCATTGCGAGTGGCATAAGCCAACAGCGATTCACGCGCTTGCAGCAGCGCTGAGCGGTCTGCGTTGTCAGACTCTTTACGCGTGACCAGGTTCAGCAAGGGAAACACCGCAGCCGCAATGACGCCCAACAAAATAATCGCCAAGGCAATTTCAACCAAGAAAAACCCACGTGTGCGTTTGAGTCTGATCTTCACAGCCGCATCCCCCCGGCCGCCTGTTGCGCCAACTCATAAATCGGGATCACGATGGTCACCACCACCACCGCCAGCAAAGCACCAATCACCAGCAACACCATGGGTTCAAACAAACGCACCATCAGTTCAGCCTGCAGCTTCAGCTTGTGTTGGTAGTACTCGCCCAAGCGCTCGCTTTGCGTGCCGAGCGAGCCGGTTGACTCACCCAGACGCACCATGCCCGTGGCAATGGTCTCAAACGCCCGCGACGCCTGCATCGCCTGGTTCAATGCACTGCCTTGCCGAATGCGCTCTGTCAAGCCCGCAAGACGCCGGCCAAAAAGTTTGTTGCCCGGGTCGCTGAGCAGCACTTCCAACGTTCTCGACAAGGTCATGCCCGTCCCGTACATGATGCCCATGTTGGCAAAAAACAAATAGAAAACACGGGTTCGCTCAATGCGCCAAAACACCGGCAAGTACCACTTCACCCGGTCCATCGGACCGCGCAGCGCACGCAGACGAAAGGCGAAAGGCAACAGCATGAACAGCAGCAATAGTGGCAATGCCAGCCAAGCCCAGTTCTCACGCAGCCAGTTAGAACCGTCCAGCACGGCGCGCGTGCTGGGGGGCAACTGCGGCATCAAGGTGGCAAACAAGGTGGCCAGCTTAGGCAACACATAAGCCACCCAAAACACCGCCGCCAGCACCAACAGCAGCAAGGCAATCGCCGGGTAGACCAACGAACGCATCAGCGTACCGCGCAGTTGCACCACTTGTTCGTAGTGACGCGCCACCGCCGCCAAGGCGGTGTCAAGACGGCCGGTTTCCTCACCGACATTGGCCAGATTGATAACCATCGCCGGAAAAACTTGGGTGGCCTGCATGGCCACTGACAGCGCGTCACCGCGCTCAATGCGCAACAGCACCGCTCGGGACACGCTGCGCACACGGTTGCGCGGTGCCGACTCAGCGATGTCCTGCAAGGCCATCCGCAAACTGGCACCGGCGCGCATGTATTCTGACAAAAAATAGCAAAACTCAGCCGACAGCGCCGGGCCCAATTTGCCGAAGCGCAGGGCTTGCAGCCAGCGCGGCAACTCGACGGCTTTGTACAGCGTGAGGTTGCGCGAACGCAGCGACGAGATCAACTCGCCGAGGTTCAAAAACTCAGCATCACCCCGGACGAAATCGCCGTTGGCCGTGACCGCAGAGTACCGATACCGCGCCATTAAATGCCCCCGCTGCCGGTTTCTGCACCCAGCACACGCTGCAACTCAGCCCGGTCGGTCTTGCCTTCCTGCAACAAAACATGGCCAGCGTCACGCATGCTAACCAAACCTCTGCCCGCCGCTAAACGGCGCATTTCAGGCTCGCTGGCACCTCGATTGATGGCTTCACGCAAGTCGTCATCCAAGGCCAAGACTTCACCCAGCGCCATGCGTCCCAAGTAGCCGGTCTCGAAGCAACGTGGGCAACCCACCGCGGTGTATTCACCCGGTGCATTCGGCACCGGCGTGCGGCAATGGGTGCACAGCTTACGCACCAGCCGCTGCGCGATCACGCCATTCAGCGAAGCCGACAACATGTACGGGGCCACACCCAAATCGCGCAAACGTGTGACGGCACCAATGGCGTCATTGGTGTGCAAAGTGGCCGGCACCAAGTGGCCGGTCTGCGCCGCACGCACGGCCATGGTGGCGGTCTCGGCATCGCGAATTTCGCCCACGAGCATGACGTCCGGGTCTTGCCGCAAAAAGCCCCGAATCGCCGCGGCAAAGGTCATGCCGGCTTTTTCATTCATGGCCACTTGGCGAATCATCGGCACGTTGTATTCGACCGGGTCTTCCACCGTCATCACGTTGTTTTCAAGCACGTTGACAAAACGCAAGGCTGAATACAAGGTGGTGGTTTTTCCGCTACCGGTGGGGCCTGTGGCCAGCACAATGCCGTTCGGGGCACTGAGCAATTGTTGAATCTGGCGTTGCTGCACCTCGTCAAAGCCGAGCAGTCCCAGCGGCAGCACATCGCCACTTCCAGACAGCACACGCACCACCATATTTTCACCGTGGGTGGTGGGCATCGAAGAGACCCGAAGGTCAAACACTTCATTCAAGAAATCAAAACTGAAACTGCCGTCCAAAGGGCGCCGGGTTTCGGCAATGTCCATACCGGCCTCAATCTTCAGCGCCGACACAATGCGCGCATGCACAGACACCGGCAACACATGGCGCAAGCGCAGCACGCCATCAATCCGGTAATACACCAGAGAGGCAAATTCAGCGGGCGAAAAGTGCACGTCTGAGGCGCCCATCTCCACCGCGCCCCCCATCACCGAACGGATCAGGCGGACGCCGTCAATCTGCGCGCCGCCGGCTGACACCGTGCGCTCCACTTCCGTGGCACTGGGGTTCTGGACAAAGTGGTAGGCCACCTGAATCGCCCGCGACAGTGCGGCACGCGGCACCACCACCCAGACGATGTCTCCGGCGAGGTAGCGCGACAAATGGTTCTGCATGCGCTCGTCAAACGGGTCCGCAATGGCGACCGTGATGCGCTTGCCCTCACGCCGCAAAGGCAGCACATGGTGCCGGTTGGCAAAAACATAGGGCACTTGCCCCAACAACAAGGGGTCAGGCGTCCGGTGGTCCACCACCTCCAAGGCCAAACCACTGATGCCAGCCAACGCTTCAGCCAGATCGGTGTCGCCCAAAAAACGCAGCTTCAGCAACACCTCGGTCACCGGCAAACGCAGAGCCGTCTGCACCTGGCGCACATGCCCGAGTTGGGCCAAGGTCAGGCGTTTTTGGTCGCGCAGCCAGCCCAGTAAACGGGTGGCTTTGTCGGACTCACTCAGCAAGAGCTCAGCGTTCATGGAAACGCTTTCGGTTTGAGCACGATATTGGTCGAAAAAGTCGCCATCGGCGCACCTGCGCGCGCCTGGTCCAGCACGTGGTCAAAGCGGGTGCCCTCGAGGGTTCCCAGTTCGGCCAAGCGGACCACCAACTGTTCGGCAGAACGTTTGCTCTCGCCGTAACTGCCAGCAATAGAAAAATCCAGATTGACCACAAATTCGTTTTTGCGTGCAGCAGCAGCCTTGACGTTCTCGCCCCTGGCGTTCTCCGTCTTGGCCCGCGCAATGTCAATGCGCTTCAGCCGCACATTGGGCTGTGCCATGCGGGTCAATCGGGCCAGTAATTGGTCAACGCGCATGCCGCCCGACAACACGTCGTTCATGGCCAAGGCGCTTTGCAATTCTTTGATCGCCGCTTCTGACGGCATCGACGCTTGCACCTGTGCATGACGTGCGGCGAGTGGCGCTGCCATGGCCATGGCCAAGCCGTGTGTGCGGTCAGCCGAGCCGGCAGACAGCAAACCAACACCGCCCAGCACCAAACCGGCGATGGCGGCGAAGGCGGCCATTGGCCGACCCCATGTCCAAGCCCGAACGCGTTTGCCGTAGCCGTTCATCACCAAATTAGCGGCGCGCGGCACAAAACCCAGCCCATACAGTTCGGGCGTGCGCAACACCACCTCAGCCGGCACCCCTGTGAAAATTTTGCCCATGCGGTCGGCCAGCGACTGCGAGCCATTCGTGGCCCACGCACCCGCGGCGGCCCATGGTCCAGCGCCCAGGTTCACGCGCAAAGCATGACCCGCCACAAACTCAACTGGCGCCCCGGCCACTGCACGCTCCACCACGGCGCGCCAATGGTCTAGCTTCATAAAGCTGTCATGCTCGACGCGCTGGGCACGGTGCCACACCACGCGGGAACGAGACACACCCAGACAAGTGAGCAAGCCTGCGCGATACCACACCACCAAGACCGGCTCCGGGGTGATATGCCCAACCAAGGCGGCCACAGCACTTTCGGGGACAGCCAAGCGGACCAACGGGCGTTCACGCACCGGCAGGCTTTCCATGGCCATCTCGGCGTCATCTTCAAGACACGCCACCACAAACGCTTCGGCTTTGCCGTCGCGCACAGAAATCACTTCGGTATTCAGACGAAAACGGTCTGAGAAAACGCCGTCTTGCTCCAACTGCCGGCGGGCCACAAATGGCACTAGCGCACGGCGAAATGCATCCAACGACATGCGTTGGCAAAAATTCATGGGCGACACCACGGCTACCCGCAAAGTGCTGCTGGCCAGCGTGGCCAACTCGTCCACCGGGCAGACCCCTGCGGACAACACCTTGCGGCCCCGCATGTGGGCAAACTCGGCTTGACGTGCACCGTCAAACACCGTTGCACGGTCAAGCACCACGTACAGTGATTCGAACATGCACAGGACTTTCTTAACGAGAAATCAATGGTTGGATACCCCCTAGTGGGGCGGTAATCCTTGAAGGCCGGTGAAGGTCTATTGCGCCAGAAACGCTTTACAGTAGCTCGACGCAATAACCCACAACACTGCTCAACGACTGCTCTCAAGCGCTGCAGCACTTCCCTAAAAAGAGACCCACCGCAGCACCTTTCGAAGCAGCTGACTCAGCAAGACTCAATCCACGAAAAAATTACCCGTCGCAGCCGGCACGCGATCGTAGAAGTAAGCAATGCTGACCATTGAGTCGCGCATCTTTCCACCCGTCCCACTGATGACATCCCAAGTCGCTTCGTATTTGCCATTTGAGCCAGTGCGCACCAACTGGCGAATGCGGCCTCGGTTGGCCACAGCATCCGTCCCATTGATCGCCGTAGAAACGGCACGAGCCATCCACTGCGGCACGTTGTGCAAGACGATGGCGTTGTACTTGGCAGTTGCCGACTTATCGCTCTGGTCTGCCACTGAACCCAAGAACATGAAGTCCTCGTTAACGGTCTTGGCAAAAATACGATTTGGCACACTGTCGCTGACCATGCCGGCCAACTTCAGGTCGTTGATCCACGTGTTAGCCATTGATGTGGCAGTCACGTCGGTATTGGTCAATTCGTACGAACCGCTGATTGACAGAGCACCCACTTGCAAGCAACCTTGGTCATTACCCGCACCACCATCATCCGACCCGTTGTACGTAGGCTGTGTAGTGGTGTAGTTATACTTTTCAGCACGAGCCTGATTGCCAGTATCGGTGCGCAGGGTAGCATCCGCCGCAAAGTCAACCACGCCATCCGAATCACAGTCACCCGGCATGCGGCCTTTGGCCAGTGCGTACTTCTGCACGATGGACTCGGTGTTTTTCAGGTCTTGCACCAGCTTTTGGACTTTGGCCACATCGACCATCTCCTGGCCTTTGACCACGGCCGCAAACAGCAAGCCAACGACCACCAGCACAATCGACAACTCGACCAGCGTAAAGCCAGCCTGACGACGCTTTAAATTAATTTTTTTCATCATGGACTCCTTCTACCGTGATCAGTTGGTGTTGGTGGCAGGAATGCGGTCAAAGAAGTACACAACGGACACCATGGCGTCGCGCATCACATCTGCATCACCCTCAACCGTGCTCCACAAAGGCACGTACGAACCATTGGAGCCATCACGCACCAATTGACGCACTCGGCCGCGGTTGGAGTTGGCATCGGTGCCATTGATGGCAGTCGCCACTTGGCGCGCCATCCATTGCGGCACATTCTGAATAATGATGGCGTTGTATTTGGCCGCTTGAGCCGAGGATCCACTGTTGTCGGTCACATTGCCGACAAACAGGAAGTCTTCATTCACCTGCTTGGCAAAAGTCCGGTTAGGCACACTGTCGCTAACCAAACCAGCCAGCTTCATGTCATTGAGCCAGTTATTAGTCCCAGCCGCATCGGCAGATGTGTAGGCACCGCCATTTTGTTGTGCGCAACCACGGTGTACATCACCATCAATGTCAGTACCATTGGCCGCAAATGTTTTTTGCGAAGTCGTGTAGTCGTACAAGTTAGCACGAGCACTGTTGTCAACGTCAAAACGCGTCACTTGGTCGGCTGGAAAGTCAATCAAGCCATCGGCATTGCAGTCACCTGGCATGCGGGACTTGATCTGCACAAATTTCTGAATCAAGGCTTCAGTGCTCTTGATGTCGTTGATGAGTTTTTGTGCTTTGGCGCTGTCGACGACTTCTTGGCCTTTAACGACGGCCGCAAACAGCAGGCCGACAACGACCAAAACGATGGACAACTCCACCAAGGTAAAGCCGCGCTGTTGGCGCGAACCCGTTAATTTCTTCATGATGACCCACTCCACAGATTGTTGAAAAATGACAGACAAAGAACGAAAAAGAACCGCGCACCACCCAGCAACAACAACTCAACACTGACAAGAACGTTTAAATTGTATTTGTTGAATTTGTCGCTTTTACCATTTTTACATTTTTTTACGCACAAATCGCATGTAGTTGATAAAAAATTAGATTCTTACAACTGATGGCTGTAGGACAGTTGCAAACCCACACTTGAAACGCCCTTTGACAACGTCGGTGTGCCGACATGAGCCCCAAAGGCTTGCAGCCGAACACCCCCCGGCAGCGTCCAGTTCAGGCCTAGACCGGCGCTCCAGGCTCTGGCGCCTGGGTCGGTCACGCGGCCTTGGTCGACAAAGACAAAGGGGTCGAGCAGGTGGGCGCCGGAACCGCTTTCAGGTGTTATTTGCCATTCACGGTGGAGTTCCAGCGAGCTGGCACTGCCGCCGGTGCCGTTTAGACTGCCTGCCGCGTAGCCACGCAAAGTGCTGACCCCGCCCAGCAAGTAACGTTCACTGGCCGGCAGTCCGCTGGGCGCCGCACGCAGGCTAAGGTTCAAGCGCAGGTAGGCATTGGCCGTGACCGAGGCCAATGCCGTCACGCTGGCATCGGTGTAGCTTTCGTTCAGGGGCGGCACACTGCCGTTCACCTGCAGTTTGTTTTGCCACTGCAACCAGGTTTGCCCGACCGACCAACTGGCCCGCCAACCATCGGCTTCGACGTCGCCTTGCAGGGCGATGTTTTCATGCACGACCCGGGTGATGCTGGACGGCGCCCCCCCTGTCAAGGCACTGGAATGCGATTGATTCAGGCTGCTCAACAGGCGGATGAGTTGCCGGTCCGTCAGCAGCAGTGGGTAGGCCAAGTCCAAAGATTCGGTGTGCGCGTCGGCCGCGTACATCACCCCTTGCGTGCCGGCCAAGGCGTAACTGATGCGGTTGTGCGCTTCTGAGACCCCCAAGCGCAGCCCGTCGTTGCCAATCGGCACGTCATAGGCCATGCGCCCCGTCAACACTCCCTGGGTGTCAATGGCGTAGACGTCCACACGGTCACCCTCGGTGAAGCTGGACAAGCGCCGGTAAGACCCGGTGACCTGCTGCGCACCCGTGGCCGGATTGCCAAAATTGTCAAGCAAGAGACGGAACTGGTTGCGCGGCTGCTCCTGCAGGTCGACCAACACATCGGTGCGCCCAAACTCGCTGCCGGGGCGCAGCGTGAGGTTGACCTGAGCGTCATTGGTGGCGTTAAAACGGCGCACTGAACGACTCAAGGCCGAGGTGTCGGCCAGTTGCCCTTCCGGCACCTTCAATCGGCCCAGCACGTAGGCAGAGCTCAGGTTGGTCTGGCCCTTGAGCTCGACATTGCCCAGCTTGCCTTCGACCAACAAAATGCGCACTTCGCCGTCTTGCAACTCCTGCGGCGGCAACAGCGCCTCGGCCGTGCTGACACCTTTTTGTTGGTACAGCGCGTTGACTTGCGCTACCAGCGTGCGCAGCTGCGTCATGCTGACGCTTTGGCCGATCAAGGGCTGCGCCAACCCGATCAGCGCCTGCTCGCTGAGAATTTCAGACGGGCTGAAGACGATGCTGCGCAGGGTGAACTTCACGTCGTCCGGCGCCGTGGCCTCTGCCTTGGCGGTGGGCACTTCAGGCTTGTCGATGGCACGGGGCCGCAGCGCGCGTTCGGCCTGGTCGGTGTCGCGCTTCAGGGCCGAGATCGGGTCTGGCGGGGTCTGGGCCAGCGCACCTGACGCCCCCCACACAGAAGCAATAGACGTTAACCCGAAGAAAACCCCACGCGCGCGCTGAGCGTATGACATTGAATTCACCATCTACCTTTGAAATCCTTTTGATTGATTAACCTTTGGCTTTGGCCAGTACCGCTACCGTGGGGGCTGCCGGCGCAGGCGCAACCGGGACCGTCGGCGTCGCCGCCCGGACCAGCTTGAGGCTGGCACCGGTGCCGGTGGTGCTGGCAAACATGCTGGTAGCGCTGGTCGCATTCAGCGCAGCGCTCAGGTCATAGATACCGGCGGTGCCCACCAGCGCGAGCTGGCTGGCGCTCAAATTGGTGCCGGTGGCCGTCACGTTGGCCGTGCTCTTGAGCGACAGCACACCCGACAAACTCAAGCCCACTGTGCCGCCGATGGACAGGTTTGACGCGTCCCACACCGCCAAACTCGTGCCCGCGCCCCACAGACTACTGATGCTGTTGGCATACGTGTTCAAGGTGTAAATGCCGCCCACTGTTTTGAGCGCGCCGGTGGCGCCTAACTGCAGAGAGCCCGCCTTGATGGCGGCGGTCTGGTTCACCACACTGCTGCCGGCCGTGGCCAGCGTCAGCTGATTGGTGACGCTGAGTGCACCCAAGGTCAAACCACCGTCGTCACGCAAGCTGAGTGCGCCGGCACTGCCACTGACGGTGCCCAAGGTGTCGTTGAAACTGTTCAAGCGGAAGTCGCCCGTAGACGCAGCGCTGGCCAGCGTCAGCGT
>CANFWV010000015.1 GCA_947450695.1 Comamonadaceae bacterium | reverse complement strand
GATATTTTTTTGATCGCGTTGGCCATCTGCTGCACCGCGATGTTGATGAAGCCTTCAGCCACCACCTCGGCGCTGCGGCCCGTCTGCTGGGCCAGCGCGTCAAATTGTTGGTGCACGGCCTCTGCACTCAGCGCTTCATTAGCCTCGGGCCCGAACACTTTGGGGAAGTAACGCGGCTGCACTTTGCCAACCATGACGTTGGCGTCCGTCACCGCCAGCGGGCCGCCACGGCGGTAACTGGCCGGGCCGGGATTGGCACCCGCGCTTTGCGGACCGACACGAAAACGATCACCGTCAAACGTCAGCAACGAACCACCGCCCGCCGCCACGGTGTGAATGCTCATCATCGGTGCTCGCATGCGCACGCCCGCCACCTGGGTTTCAAACTCACGCTCGAATTCACCCGCGTAATGCGACACATCGGTCGAAGTACCGCCCATGTCGAAGCCAATCACTTTGGCCACGCCCGCGATCTCCGCCGTGCGCGCCATGCCCACAATGCCGCCAGCAGGCCCGCTCAAAATCGCGTCTTTGCCTTGGAAGGCATGCGCATCGGTCAAGCCGCCCGATGACTGCATGAAAAAGAGTTTGACGCCTGGCATTTCAGCCGCCACCTGCTCGACATAACGCCGCAAGATCGGCGACAAATACGCGTCCACCACGGTGGTGTCACCGCGGCTGATGAACTTCATCATCGGACTGGTTTCATGCGAGGTGCTGATCTGCGTGAAGCCGACTTCTTCGGCCAGCAGGCGCGCGGCTATTTCGTGCTCAGTGAAGCGGTAGCCGTGCATGAAAACAATCGCCACGCTGCGCAGCCCCTTCTCGTATTGGGCAAGCAGTTCACCCTTCAACGCCACCTCATCCAGCGGCTGCAACACGTCGCCGTGCGCACCCACGCGTTCGTCGGCTTCGACCACGGCGCAGTACAACAGCTCGGGCAGCACGATATGCCGGTCAAACAAGCGCGGCCTATTTTGATAGCCAATGCGCAGCGCGTCCTTGAAGCCACGCGTCGTCACCAGCAGCGTCGGCTCGCCCTTGCGCTCCAACAACGCATTGGTGGCCACCGTGGTGCCCATCTTCACGCACGCCACCACGTCGGCACTCACTGGCTCGCCAGGCTTTAGTCCCAGCAGATGACGAATGCCGGCCACCGCCGCATCACGGTAATGCTCAGGATTTTCAGACAACAACTTGTGGGTGACGAGCGAGCCATCAGGCTTTTTACCCACGACATCGGTGAATGTGCCGCCGCGATCGATCCAGAACTGCCAGCGTTTGTCGGTCATGGGTTCGCCAGCTGGGTTGATCGTCTGTGCGTCTTGAGATAGTGAAGGCATGAAGTTCCAGAAAATTTTGGGAAGGATAAGCCATGGGCTGAAATAATTTCGTCGCTGGGGTATGTCCGAATCGGTTGGCCTGAAATTTGCGTCTATCCTCAGGCCCTGTGTTTCAGCGTGTTTGCACTGTCTGCCTTTCATTTTTAGGATCCTCTAATGACATTCAAGTTCGCCCTCATCACTGTTGCGCTCTGCGCAGCAAGCGTCACCAGCGCCTTCGCGCAGACCAAATGGGACTTGCCTGCGGCCTACCCGACAAGCAACTTCCACACCGAGAACCTGACCCAATTCGCCGCGGACGTTGACAAAGCCACGGGCGGCAAGCTGAAGATCACCGTGCATGCCAATGCATCGCTGTTCAAAGCCAACGAAATCAAACGTGCAGTGCAAGGTGGCCAAGCGCAGATTGGCGAGGTGCTGCTGGTTAATTTCGAAAACGAAAATCCACTTTACGGCCTTGACGGGATTCCCTTCTTGGCGACCTCTTACGCAGAATCAAAGCAGTTGTATGCAGCGCAAAAACCAGCCCTTGAAAAACTGCTGGGAGCTCAAGGCATGAAGGTGCTGTACGCCGTTGCATGGCCACCTCAAGGCATTTTTACGAAAAAAGACCTGTCTTCGGTGGCTGACCTGCGCGGCATTAAATGGCGTGCCTACAGCCCTGCAACCGCCAAAATTGCAGAACTCATTGGCGCGCAGCCCGTCACCATTCAAGCTGCTGAACTGTCGCAAGCGCTGGCTACGGGCGTTGTTGAAAGCTACATGAGCTCGGCCTCGACAGGCTATGACTCCAAGACTTATGAAAGCCTCAAGTCCTTTTACGACACACAAGCCTGGCTGCCCAAAAATGCCATCATCGTCAACAAAAAAGCGTATGACGCACTCGACCCAGCCACTCAGGCGGCCCTGAACAAAGCCGCACTTGACGCGGAAGTCCGGGGTTGGAAGCTCAGTGAAGAAAAAAATGACTGGTACAAAAAAGCTTTGACCAGCAAAGGCATGAAGATCGTCGTGCCGCCCGTCAAGTTGATGTCGGATATGAAGCAAGTCGGCACCATCATGCTGGCAGACTGGCAGAAAAAAACCGGCCCTGACGGCGACACCATCATCGCCAGCTTCAACAAAACCAAAACCGTCAAAAAATAAGCGGCATGCGTAAATTTCTTGACCGCCTTTACTTGGCAGGCGGCGCCTTAGGCGCTGTGTTTATCGCCCTCATCGCGACGCTGATGATCGCGCAAAGTATCTTGCGCGAATTTCACGTGAACACGGGTGCCGTCAACGACGTGGTGGCTTGGTTTTGCGCTGCAGCAGCCTTTTTTGCAATGGCTCACGCCTTCAAGCACGGGGATTTTGTGCGCGTCACCTTGCTGCTTGAAACAGTCGGCCCCAAAACCCGCCGGGCCATGGAGATCGGATCCCTGTTGATTGGCACCGTTTCGGTCGCCTATCTCGCACTCTCAGCATGCCGTTTCACTTATGAAAGTTGGGAGTTCAATGACATCTCGCAAGGCCTGCTGCCGATGCCCATGTGGATTCCACAACTGAGCTTTGCATTGGGTTCCCTGCTGTTGCTGACGGCTGTGCTGGACGAATTCATCATCGTGCTGCGTGGCGGCGTACCCACCTTCGTCCGCGAAGTGGCAGAGCGCCATGCACGCGGCGACTTCTCTTCCGAAATCTAACAAAGACCCACATGGATATTTTGATGGTGGGCGGCATTTTGCTGCTGCTCATGATGTTGTTGCTGTCGGGTGGCGTGTGGATTGCCATGACCTTGGCCATTTGCGGTTGGGTCGGCCAAGCTTTTTTCACCAACACAGAACCTGGTAAAAACCTTTTCAGTGCGTTTTGGGAAAGCAATGCCAGTTGGGAGTTGGCCGCCTTACCGCTGTTTATCTGGATGGGCGAAATTTTGTTTCGTACCAAACTCAGTGAAGAAATGTTTGAAGGCCTGCGCCCCTGGCTGAACCGTATTCCCGGCCGTCTGATGCACACCACCATTTTGGGTTGCGGCATTTTTGGCTCGGTGTCGGGGTCTTCCGCGGCCACCTGCGCCACGATTTCCAAAGTGGCCTTACCTGAACTGCTCAAGCGAGGCTACGACGAAAAAATTGCCCTAGGCTCCTTGGCCACAGCGGGTACGTTGGGCATTTTGATTCCCCCCTCCATCACCATGGTGGTGTATGCAGTAGCTGCTGACGCCTCCATCATCCGGATTTTTTTGGCCGGATTTTTACCTGGATTTTTGCTGATGGCGCTGTTCTCCGGCTACATCATCTGGTGGAGCTTGCGCAACCCAGACAAGGTTCCCGCGGCTGATCCGCCCTCGACATTCATCGAGAAGATCAGGCAGTCAGGCAACCTGCTGCCGTGCGGTGCGCTCATTGTCTTTGTCTGCTGGGTGTTGATTGCAGGCTATGCCACGGCCACAGAATGCGCTGCTTACGGCGTGGCAGGGTCGCTTGGCCTGGCATTGTGGAGCCACTCACTGACCTGGGAAAATTTCAAGGAAGGTCTGATGGGGACCACGCGAACCAGCTGCATGATCATGTTCATCTTGGCCGGCGCCGCCTTTTTAACCAAAACCATGGCCTTCACCGGGATTCCCCGCGAGTTGGCTGAATGGGTCAACGGCATGCACTTGTCACCCTTTGCATTGATCGCGGTGCTGACAGGGGTGTACCTGATTTTGGGGACAGCGTTGGACGGCATCTCCATGATCGTGCTGACCAGCGCTGTGGTTCTGCCAATGATTCAAAAAGCCGGCTTTGACCTGATCTGGTTTGGCATCTTCATTATTTTGCTGGTCGAAATTGCCGAGGTCACGCCGCCCGTGGGCTTCAACCTCTTTGTGCTGCAAAACATGACAGGTAAAGACAGCAACACGATTGCACGCGCCGCTATTCCATTCTTTGGCTGCTTGGTGGTGTGCATTGTGCTGATCACCGTTTTCCCGCAGATCGTGACGATCCTGCCGGACTTGGTGATGGGCAAGGAGCGCTGACCTGATGCTGCCCGTCCTTGCCATTTGCATCGGTGCATCGGTCGGCGCTTTAGCGCGCTGGGGTTTGAGCCTGTGGTTGTCGCCCGGCAGCTTTATGCCTTGGGGCACGCTGGCGGCCAACCTGATTGGTGGCTACTTGATTGGCATGGCCATTGCGCTGTTCCAGGCCATGCCGCAGCTAGACCCGATCTGGCGCTTGCTGTTGATCACCGGCTTCTTGGGCGGCCTGACCACCTTCTCGTCGTTTTCCGCCGAAGTGGTCACCTTCTTGATGGCCGAACGCTATGGCTTGGCGTTGCTGACCGCCGGCCTGCACGTGATAGGTTCTTTGGCCATGACCGTACTCGGGATCAAGACGCTTAAGCTTTTTCTGGCGACTTGAGCTCGCCCCGTCAGCGACCGTTCATCGGCACCACTTGCAGGCGCACGTACTGCCCTGGATCAGACGCAAACTGACCTGAATACTGTTTACCGTTGTACTCGTAGCGCACAAAATAACCGACGATTTGATTTTCAGTGATGGTCTGGACGGCACACTGCTGCCCTTGCCCTTGCCCCTGACCTTCGATCTGGTCACCCATCGCTGCGCCACCAATCATGCCGATGCCGGTCGCCAATGCGCGGCCATTGCCCTTGCCGATAGAGTTTCCGATAGCCGCACCCGCAATAGCGCCCATGATGGCGCCAGCGCCACTTTTGGGTGCCGCGTAGCCGCTCTGTGGACCATTGCAAACTTGCTGCTGTCGACTGACGGGCTGCATGATTGGGCTGCTCGAAATCACGCGGCCATATTCTTCAGATTGAGCGGAAACCGACGCGCAGAAGCCTAGAGCAGCAAACAAAAAAATAAACGATTTCACAGATTTCTTTTAACGTTAAATCACATACACCGCGTCAATGACAGGTGAACAAAAAAAGCCGAGGTGCGAAAAATCCGCACCTCGGCTTAGAACTGAAGTCGATTAGTCTGGAATGGTTGCTGGCTCTGGAGACAGCTTGGCTTCAACCGTCGGGTTGCCAGCTTCCACTTTGACGTCACGCATGAGTTGAAAACCCGTGGTCACCAGCGTTGGTAGTTTTGGTAAGACATCTCCGTACAAAGACAGGCCATCTTTAACTGGGATGACTTTGGTGATGTTCATTGGATTGGAAGAGACCCCTGAAACGATGTCCTTGCCTTTGTTGATGGCCACCGGGATACGCAGGGCTGCAACACCCACAGCAAAAATCGATTGGCCGACTTTCTTTTGCATTTCCGGCGACAAGCTCTCCATCTTGGCTTTGGCATCTTTGCTCTTCAGAAGCTCTTGAGCCTCCGCCGCGTTGTTCTTGATGATGGAGCCGGTGATGGCACCAATTTCTTTGGTGTCGGTGCTCTTGCTCAGGCTGTCGTTGACCGCCTTGATGTCGGCCATTTTCGTTTTGTCGCCCAGCGCGGCAACGATCTGGATCAGTGCGTAGGCCACGGTCTTATTGATCAAATTAGCTTCTATGTTGAACGCCTCAACTTGGGCACCGACATCACCGCCGCCGCCGCCCTTGCTGCCGCCCATGAGGCCACCCAGACCACCGAATTGAGCGTTGGCAGCGGTGGAAACCACCAGTGCCATGAGGACTGTCAAAACTTTCGATTTCATAAACGGCCTTACTTGAGTTTAGATTTGTGTTGAGGAATGCTGCTGATTTGTTGTTCGTAGGCTTTTAGGCCCACAAACGATGACAGAGAGTCGGCTTTGATATCTGAGAAATCAAAGCCAGCACCGAGGACCGACTCTCCAATTTTTTGGGTCGCATCAAAGATGCGAATACCTGAACTCACGCTGGCTCGCCCGCTGCATTTGCCTGCCGCACAGTCGTTCTTGGTGAACTGCTGTAGTTCCAACGGCAAGATGCAAAAAGGTGTGTCGACTGAGGCCACTGGGCTCTGGGCTTCAAACATGCCGTCGCGCAACGCAATGGCGGCGCTTTGCAGAAACACGCTGTTGGTCTCTATCAGGTCGTAGTCCTTCAAATTTGCCGCCACAGCGCGGCCCACCATTTCGTCAGCGCCAGATATATGTAGCAAGTTAGCCGGCAAAAAGTGGCGCTTGCGGCTCACGTCACAGAGCTTCAGAGCACGGTTACTACCGCCAGAGGAACTCAGTAAAACCACATCGCTGGTCTTCAGTTGTCCTTTGAGCGCGAACGTTGCAGAGTCTTGCGTAGGACGTTCAAACTGGACGTCACTCCGGGGCAGCGGCAAGTAAACGGTCTTGTTGCCCTTACCGACACTCAAAGGCCGGGCGATCTGCACTTGGTTAAAAGCGTTCAGGGGCAAGGTTTCGCTGAGCGTGACATTGCCGCCCGACACGGCGTTAATTTTCAGGATTTTCTGTTTCGGGCTAAAACCTTCAATCAGTGATTTAAGCGCTCCCAGCGAGGCATTTTTCAGGTTCACTTCAGTCGCCTGTTCCAGCGCCAAACCCTTGCCAGCTATGTTGTCCAGCTCGTAGTTGTTGCTGCCAACAAAGACCTGACGCACGAAGTTCGATCGATCGATCAGGCTCAATTCAACGGCACTGTTGAAAACGCTTTTAGTGGACGATCCTGTTTGCCCCGTCACACTGAAAACAGGTGACGTGAACTGATCAAGCTTGAGGTAATAGTCAGGACTTTGACGCGGCAAGGTGGTGTTGTCAGCAAAGCCGTGCATCTCGGTAAACATCGTTGACTCGCAGTTGGCTTCACTGCGAATCTGAGTTTTCAAACGGACAAAATCAGCGTCTTGTTTGATCAGGTTGAACGGTGCCTTGAAACCGATGTCATCCGCAACGATCGATTGCAGAGCGTTGTCGAGAACCTGCGCGGGCGGCAAAGGCTGGTTGTCAGCGCCGGTGTACTGAACGGCCAGCACGCTTGGCTTGGCATCGTCCTTGCCATTTTTCGTAAACGAAAACTTCAGCTTGGCGCCAGTGCGCAGCGCATTGGTGGCGCGCTTGATGTCTTTGCTGAAGTCACTTGCCGTCGCGACGGCCAGACCATCCGTCGCGTAATTGACCGTGAATGAAAACTCTTCGCCCTTGTCGTTGAGGGCATCGAAGTCCTCACCTGAGGAGAAGCCAACTTCACTGCCCCGGTCAAAGATAAAGTAATCGCCGTCCCGAGCAGCGACCCCAATGTCGGTTTGCTTGGTCGAAAAATTCTTCACAGCCGCTTCGACGAGACGATCAATCACCTTCACCGCGTCATTCAAGATGGCGCCCTTGATCTTGGCGGTGTTGGCGACCGAAATGTCTTTGGTTCCAGGGGTGAAAAAATCGGCCGTACTAGACGTCAACTCGGTGTTAATCGTTTCGCTCTTCGAGAAAATAATGGACGCGCCATTGAGCTTCACGAAGCGGATGGTGTAGGTGATCGGGATCAGCACCCGCGTGAAGTCGCTGTAGGTATTGAAGTAGGTCGACAGGCGACTGACACCAATCGCCACGCCGAATGAATCGCGGTAGTTGACCTTGAACGTTGGACTGCACTGCACCGCTGAGTAAGGTTGGTAAGCATATTTACCCTCCTTACCTGAGGTCACCTGATTCGGCCCAACCACTGACGTTGGAAACGCGGCAGCCACCTTTTTCTCAAAGTACTGCGTCAGGTTTTTTTGTGCCGCACCATCAGTTGCACCGTCGAAAAAAATATCGGCGTATTTTTCACTGATCATGCCGCTGTACTTGGCCAGCTTAGGCTCCTTACTGCCCGGTTTGATCGCCGACTGGCTGATGCCCGTGAGACCAGCCAACGGAAAGACGTAATACTGGAACTCGGCAGCGGCGCTGGCCAAGCCCGTGCCGCAGACCAGGCTCGCCGCGAAAAATTGACTGAACTTCATGGCGCTGTCGATTACTTGAATTCAGCTGGGCAAGCGCCCATGCCTTCAATGCCTACGCAGATCTTGTTGGCCTTGCTCAGCACTTCAGCCTTTTCCCACGGAAGCTTGTCGAGCATCCGGTCGATCGTGTCTTTGAGTTTCCCGGCGTATTGCACACTGATGGCCATGTACGACTCTTTGGTCGTCGGTTCGCTGAGCTGAATGCCATCTACTTTTTCAAGCAGGTCTTGGAACTGACGACGGTCACCGCGTTTGAGCTGGCTGGCGCTGTAGAGGTACAGGGTGTAAACACCGCCGCGTGAGCTGCGTGCGTTCAGTTCCTTGTTGGCACGTTGACCCAACACTTTGGCCAATGAAGTGGCGAGGGCAATGCCGAGGCGGCCGCGGCAATCTTGGTCTCCATTGCCAGACGCTGCGGCTTGCAATGAGTCTTCAAAAAAGATCTCATTGCCTTCAATGAAACGGCCCTGCACGGCCAGATTACCGTTGCACTGCGTGACGCCCGCCGCTGTGCCGACGATGGTGTAGTTGGCTTGACCGGTTGCCCAAACGTCAGCTTCGATATTTTTCTTTTGAATCAAATCAACAAACTGCGCAATGCGACCGTTGTTGGTGATCTCGAAGACCGGCAGAATTCGGCCGCCCTCAGCACGCAGATCGTTTTCAGCGACCAGCCGCAAACCATTGTTCTGAAACTCTCCGCTGAGACGGGATGCCAGCACGCGGTCTTGTGCCCCCATGGGCTTGGCGTTGTTGAACTCTGGCATCTTGGTCTTGACCGAGAAGCTGACCTTGTCGGTTTGCTGCTGCACGTTTTTTTGGTCAGAGCTAGAAGCTGAGGCCGACGCTGAACGGCTGGCATTGGCCGTTTCGGACTTGTCCGAATAAGCCCGCTCGGAAGACGCAGCGCCGGCGTATTGTGACGACTGGGCTGCAGCATATTGAGTCTTAGACGCCCCCGCGTATTGCGTGCTCGAAGCACCCGCAGCAGATGCGCCACCGCTCTGATACGCCACAGCCGTGTCACGGCGACCAGCCACAGCGGTGTCTTGTTGCGCGGCGACGGCGGATGACTGCCGACCGGCCACAGCGACGGAAGACTTCGCCGATGCACTCACATCGTTTTTGGTCGCACTGGCTGAACTGGCGGATGCGCTCTGACTGTTGCTCGCCTTGGCGCTGGTGTCAGAGAAAGAACTCTTGTCGTGCGAATAAGTCGTTTCAGTCTGTGTTGCGGTTTGTCCGTCATTGGTCGTTGCCACGCCTATGAACTCATCAATCGAGACCAGAATCTTGGCTGACTTGGCTGCGATGTCCCCGGCACCAATGCCTTTGTTGGTCAGGTATTCCTTGAGCTTGGCCGAGGCCACCGTGATGGTCGCGCGACCAGACAGCACTTCACCGTCCGCGGGGTCCATCGAAATTTGGATCGAATCACTCAGCAGTTCCACCAGCTCAGGCAGTTTGGCTTCTACCTGCGGCGTGAACTTGACTGCAAATGAGGCTTCCAGCAAGTTCTTCACCGCTTTCAGCTCTAAGTCGTCCTTGAGTTTTCTTTTCAACGAAGCTGGGCTGGCGCCCTTGGTGATGGTGACTTGTGACTTGGTGGTTGCCGTCAGCTGCTGCGCCTGTGCAGAGGTTTGGAGGCCGATTGACAGCAACAGGCCACAAGCCAGCGCAATGGTATTGAGTTTCATGAGAGACCTAAAAGGCTAAAAGGAATGAAGTGGGATGCTTAGTTGGGTAACTTGATGGAAATGTTGCCGGCCTTGACCTCAATCGCCTGACCGTCCATGCGGATGGCGGTGGCGGGTTCAGCCGCTTTGGCTGTTGGCGCGGCTCGGGGGGCGGGGGCGGAGGCGGCTGAAGCGCTTGCGCTTCCAGCATTGGCGGTGCTGGACTGGCCGGTCAGCAAGGAGACAAAACGGATATCGGTGCGGATCGACTCAAAGTTCCGATCAGCCATCAAAGCGTCTGAGCTGACAGCGCCTGCCTTGAGCGCAATGGCCAAGTAGTCGAGCGCCTGACTGATCTCGCCCAGATTGCCGCAAGCCTGAGCCGCAGCCAAAGCGAACTGAGCTTGGCGAGGACCCGGCTTGCTGGCATAGGGCTCAGCCTCAGCCTTGGCCTCTTTGAATTTGCCGCTCTCCATATTGCCGCGAACGGACAGCAGCGTTTCTTCAGGTGACTTCGAACCAATCATCGAGGCGAGTTGCTCCCGCAAGGGGTCGCATGCCGTGAGCAATAGTGAAGCAAGCACGACGCTCAGCAGCGTTGTGGCTAAATTTCTTCGAACAACCATTCCATCTCCAATTCGGCAAACGTCTCATGAACGCCGCCAATGTATCGAGATGTAAAGATGGTGTCAAAAATCGTTTAAATTTGCGAAAACAAAACGAATTTGATGGTTATTCGGTAGCCCTTGACTCCGGGATGGCGGCGTTAACGCTTGATGCCGCAGACCAGATCGCCCGGGTCGTTGTGCAATACCGCACGCTCGTTTTTGGCTTGGGCCACAGCCATGTCACGCGGGAGCTCAACGCCGTTTTTCACGGCGAGGACTTCGGCCATCACACTGACGGCGATCTCGGACGGTGTTTTGCTGCCGATATAAATACCGATCGGGCCGCGCAACCGTTGCAACTTGGCTTCACTGAGTTCAAAGTGTTCGGCCATGCGCTGGTGGCGGGCGTCATTGTTGCGCCGCGAGCCAATGGCACCGATGTAAAACGCGTCGGTTTCCAGCGCTTCAAGCAGCGCCAAGTCGTCCAACTTGGGATCGTGTGTGAGCGCAATCACGCAGCTGCGGCGATCGGGTTTGAAGGCCGTGACAACGTCGTCTGGCATCTCGCTCAGCACCTTGGCGCCGGGCACAGACCAAGCGCTGCGGTACTCTTCGCGCGGGTCGCAGACGGTCACGGCAAAGCCGCTAAACAGCGCCATGGTGGCCAAGTATTCCGTGAGTTGGCCGGCGCCAATCAGCAGCATGCGGTATTCGGGGCCGAAGGTGTTCACAAGGTCGCTGGTCGTCACGCTGAGTTCGGCGGGTGCTGCGCTGGTGGTCAGGGTGACCGTGCCGTTCATCAAGCTGACTTGCCGCTGCATCAATTGACCGGCTTCGAGTGAGGTCACCAAGCTGGCCAAGTCAGCGGCGCTCGGGTCAAATTCGAGCAGCAGTTCCAGCGTGCCGCCGCAGGGCAGACCAAAGCGGTGAGCTTCGTCTGCGCTGACGCCGTATTTCACAAAAGCCGGTGGGCCGGAAGGAATCGTTTTGGTTTCAACTGATGGACTGACGGCTGCGCTGCCCACACTGGAGGGCTGTGCTGCCGCGTAAGCCTGGGTGTACTGGTAAATCAGATCGTCTTCAATGCAGCCACCTGACACCGAGCCCACCACCGCGCCGTCTTCGCACAGCGCCATGATGGAACCGACCGGCCGCGGCGACGATCCCCACGTGCGGACGACCGTGGCGAGCAAAGCGCGTTTGCCTGACAGGCGCCAATCGCGCAGGGTGCGCAGCACCATCACATCTAGATTTTCCATGACGAGGTCTTTCTTACCTTTTCGGCTTTCTGCTTCTCAGTTTTCAGTTGGCCAGCCAGTACGAAATGGCCAAGGCGACCGTGGCACCCACCATCCAGATCCAGCGTGGGATGCCGGCTATCGCGGTGCTGTCAACAGACACCGCTTTTGAAGGGGTGGCTACGGTCGTAGATTCGGACTTAACGGCTTCAGCAGCATCGCGCGCCGCATAGGCTTCAGGGTGTTGCTTTTGCATCTCGAGGTCGAAGCGTTTGAAGAAGTCTTCGGCCATGGATTTAGCCGCGCCGTCGATCAGCCGCTGGCCGAGTTGCGCAACTTTGCCGCCGACGGAAGCTTGCACGCTGTAGGCCAACTCGCAGCCGGTGGCGTTGGCCGTCAGCACCACGGCAGCGCTGCCTTTGCCAAAACCGGCCGGGCCGCCCTGCCCTTCAAAGGTGAGCTTGTAGCTGACCGGCGGCTGAATGTCGCTGAGCTCAATATTGCCTTTGAACTTGGCCGACACCGGACCAATTTTAAGAGCCATGCCAATGGCGTATTGATTCTCGCCGGTGGCTTCCACTTTGTCGCAGCCGGGAATACAGACTTTGAGAACGGCGGGGTCGTTCAGTGCGTCCCAAGCTTGCTGCTGGGTGACGGCGAGTTGCCGGCTGGCTTGCATTTCCATGGGGTCTTCCTTCTTTTTTATTGGGTGGGCTGTCTATCTGCACATTGTCAGCGCAGTTTCAAGTCCGTGTGGGTCATCGGTTTTTCATCAACGCGGCCAAACTGGCTGCCAGTTCTTCAAGTCGACTGAGGTTATGCACGGCAAGCATGCCGTCCGCATGGCGTTGCAGCACCGAAGCCCCGCGTGCCAGCGGCGCATAGCCGTCAAAACGCAACAAGGGATTGAGCCACAGCAAACAACGGCTGCGGCGGCGCAGCCAATCCAGCTCACTGTCGAGTTCGGCCGGCTCGCCGGTGTCCAGCCCGTCCGTGATGATGAGCACCACCGTGCGCCTGCCGACCAACTTACGCGCGTGTTGAAGGCGCAAACTGGCCAGCGACACGCCAAGTTGCGTACCGCCAGCAAAGTCGTCAATGGCAGCGCCCGCACGCTCCAGCATCAAGTCAGTGTCGGCCACTTCAAAGCACGGCCTCAGGTCGGTCAGACCGATGCCGAAGGCGAACACATCGCGCTGCGGATGACGCCGCGTAGCCGCATGCAAAAACGCCAGCAGCAACCGCGCGTAGCGTTCCATCGAACCCGAGACATCGACCAAAATCAACAAAGGCAAAGCCTGTTGCCGCCGCTTGAGCCGCGGCAAAACCATCAGCTCGCCGCCGGTGCGCGCCGCATGGTACATGACGCCCGGCCAGTGAATGCGCGGGCCGTCTGACGCAGGCCGACTGCGGCGCGAAGCGAATTCGGGCAAGGGCAATTTGATGTCGCGTGCCAAGCGTTCGACCAACCGGTATTCGGTGGCCGACAGCGAGTTGAAATCGGCGTGCTGCAAGCGCTGCATGTCGCTGGCCGTCATGGCTGCATCAAACTCGACTTTCTGGTCTTCGGTGCTGGGCTTAGCCTGCTGCCCAAAGCTTTGCTGCGGCGCGAGTGCCTCGCGCACGCGCGGGCGGCGCTGACTAGGCTCCGCTTTTCCTTCTGCGCTGGGCAGCAACTGCGCCAACAACTTGTTGGCCATTTTGGGGTCTTGAAAGTAAACGTCAAACAACTCGCGAAAAACCAAACGGTCTTGTTCGCGGCTGATCATGACGGCTTCGAAGGCGGCACTCAGGTCAGCTTTTTCGCTGAGGCCAACTGCCAGTGCGGCTTCTTTGGCCAGCGCGATTCGGCTGCTGTCGACCTTGACGCCGGCACGTCGCAAGGCTCGACCAAAACCGGCGATGTTGTCGGCCAGCTTGCCGCTGCGCGCGTCACCTAGGCGCATGACCTCATGCGGCCTTGTCAGTTTCAGCCGGCTTCAGCAATTCCACCGCCAGTTCGTGTGTCAAGGCCGCCACGTCTTCGCGCTGCTTGAACAAGATGCCTGCCGTGTCGGCCACCACTTCAGGGTCGACCACCAGCGCGTCCAGCGCCACCAAGGCTTTGGCCCACTCGACGCTTTCGGCAATGCCGGGCGCACGCTGAAACGCATTGCCAAAGGGTGAGTTTCGGAGGCGATCAACAAACTGCGCCACCTGCGCCGTCAACTCTGCGCTGGCCTCTGGCACTTGCGCCCGAACAATCGCCAGCTCACGGTCGCGGCCGGGGTAGTCCAGCCAGTGGTACAAACACCGGCGCTTCACCGCGTCGTTGAGTTCACGGGTGCGGTTGCTGGTGAGAATCGTCACAGGTGTGACTTCAGCACGGATGGTGCCCAGCTCCGGAATACTCACTTGGTATTCACCGAGGTATTCGAGCAAAAAGGCTTCAAAGGGCTCGTCTGCACGGTCGACTTCGTCGATCAACAAGACCGCACCGGGCGCTGGCGTTTGCAGCGCCTGCAACAGCGGTCGACGAATCAAGTAACGGCCTTGATAGACCTCGCGCTCAACGTCGCTCACATCACCGCGTCCTTCAGAGGCGCGCATGTGCAGCAACTGAGCAGCGTAGTTCCACTCGTAAAGCGCTTCTCGCTGCTCTAAACCGTCATAGCATTGCAAGCGAATCAGCTCGCGCTGCAGCGCTATCGACAAAGCCTTGGCCAGCTCAGTCTTGCCAACGCCGGGTTCACCTTCGAGCAGCAGTGGACGCTGCAAACGCAGCGCCAAAAAAACCGCCGTGGCCAAACGCCGATCCGCAAAATAGCCCGCTTCTTGCAGGGCTTGCGTCAGCGCATCAATGCTGGGAAATAGTGTTTTCAATCGTGTTTTCAAGCCAGTGCTTTGGTCACGCCGCGTTGGGTTTGCACGCTGATGAGGTTGGCGCGGTAAACCGCCGTGGCGTGAATGTCGCTGTTCAGCTCAGACGCGTCGATCTTGACCGCTGCAGCGGCCTCGGGCGTGAAGCTTTTCGACAAGGCAGCTTCTAAGCCGCTGTGGCGGAAAACACCGTTGGCCGCACCTGTCACGGCCACACGCACACCAGCGTCAAATTGCGCAATGAAGACGCCAACCATGGCAAAGCGCGAAGCCGGCTGCTTGAACTTCATGTAAGACGCACGCTTCGGAATCGGGAAGCTGATCGCGGTGATCAGCTCGCCTTCTTCCAAAGCGGTGGCGAACATTCCTTGAAAGAAATCATCCGCCGCGATCTTGCGACTGGTGGTGTGGATGGTCGCGCCCAAGGCCAACACCGCGCTCGGGTAGCAAGCGGCAGGGTCGTTGTTGGCGACCGAACCGCCCAAGGTCCCCATGGCCCGCACCTGTCGGTCACCAATGTTGGCGGCCAAGTCGGCCAGGGCTGGCAGTGCAGCTTTGAGCTCGGCGTGGTTGGCAACGTCGATGTGGCGCGTCATGGCGCCGATGACAAAGGCATTGCCTTCACGGCAAATGCCGACGAGCTCTTGGATGCCGCTCAAGTCAGCAATTTGCTCGGGGTTTGAGAGGCGCAGCTTCATCGACGCCAGCATGGTTTGACCACCGGCCAAAGGTTTGGCGCCAGCAGCGGCGAGGCGTGTGGCATCAGCCAAGGTGCTGGGTCGTTCTAGGGTGAATGCGTACATAAAATTTCCTTGAGAATTCTTAAATGGCTTAAAACTTAAAAGTGGCGTTTATCTTTGGGCCGCCTGAATGGCCGACCAGACGCGGGCGGACGAAGCCGGCATGTCGAAGTCGGTCACGCCCAACGGCCGCAGTGCGTCGAGCACGGCATTGATGACGGCTGGCGGCGAACCGATCGCCCCGGCCTCGCCGCAACCCTTGGCACCCAAGGGGTTGTGGCTGCAAGGCGTGCACAAGGTGTCGAGTTTGAAATTGGGCATGTCGTCAGCGCGCGGCATGGCGTAGTCCATCAGAGAGCCGGTCAGCAACTGGCCGGTCTCGTCGTCGTAGACGCAGTTTTCCAGCAGTGCCTGGCCAATGCCCTGCACCAGCCCGCCGTGCACTTGGCCTTCCACAATCATCGGGTTGATGATGTTGCCGAAGTCATCGACGGCGGTGAAGCTGTCGACCTTGACTGTGCCGGTTTGCGGGTCAATCTCAACTTCGCAAATATAGGTGCCGGCCGGAAAGGTGAAGTTGGTCGGGTCGTAAAAAGCGGTTTCATTCAGGCCGGGCTCGAGCTTGTCCAGCGGGTAGTTGTGCGGCACATAGGCCGTCAGCGCGACTTGGCCAAAGCTGACTTTTTTGTCCGTGCCTTTGATGGTGAATTCACCGTTGGCAAACTCAACGTCGGCGTCGCTGGCTTCCATCAGATGCGCAGCAATTTTCTTAGCCTTGGTCTCGATTTTGTCGAGCGCCTTCATGATGGCTGTGCCGCCCACCGACATCGAGCGAGAACCGTACGTACCCATGCCAAACGGCACGCGGCCGGTGTCGCCATGAACGATGTCGACCGCGTCCACCGAGATGCCGAGACGCGCTGCCACCACTTGCGCAAAGGTGGTTTCGTGCCCTTGGCCGTGGCTGTGCGAGCCGGTGAAAACCGTCACGCTGCCGGTCGGGTGCACGCGCACCTCGCCGCATTCAAACAAGCCAGCGCGCGCACCGAGCGCACCGGCGACGTTGCTGGGCGCCAAACCGCAAGCTTCGATGTAGCAGGAGTAACCGATACCGCGCAGCAAGCCTTTGGCCGCAGAAGCGGTCTTGCGTTGCTCGAAGGTATTGACTTCAGCCAGCTCGTTGCCGCGCTTGAGCAGCGCATGAAAGTCACCGACGTCGTATTGAAGCGCCACGGGCGTCTGGTAAGGGAACTGAGTGATGAAGTTGCGGCGGCGAATCTCGTCTTGCGCCAGCCCCATGTCCCAAGCGCAACGCGACACCAGCCGCTCCAATAAATAGGTGGCTTCAGGGCGACCGGCACCGCGGTAAGCATCGACTGGTGCGGTGTTGGTGAACCACGCATCCACTTCGACATACACCTGCGGCGTGCTGTACTGACCGGCCAACAAAGTCGCGTAAAGAATGGTTGGAATGGCGGGCGCAAAAGTTGACAAGTAGGCGCCCATGTTGGCGTCGGTGTGCACCCGCATGGCTAAAAATTTACCGTCTTTGTCCATCGCCATTTCAGCGTGGCTCGAATGGTCGCGGCCGTGGGCGTCACTCAAAAAAGCTTCGCTGCGGTCAGCCGTCCACTTGATGGGCCGGTTCAGTTTTTTCGAGGCCCAAGTCAGGCAAACGTCTTCGGCGTAAAGGTAAATCTTCGATCCAAAACCACCACCGACGTCGGGTGCAATCACGCGTACTTTGTGCTCGGGCAGACCCATCACAAAAGCGGTCAGCAAGAGCCGCTCAACGTGCGGATTTTGGTTCGATACATACAGCGTGTAGTCGTCGGTGGCGCGGCTGTAATGACCAATCACGGCGCGTGGTTCCATCGCATTGGGAATCAAGCGGTTGTTGGTGAGGTCCAGCTTGGTGACATGCGCGGCATTGGCAAACACGGCTTCCACCTGCGTTTTGTCGCCAATCGCCCATTTGTAGCAATGGTTGTCGGGTGCAGCATCGTGCAGCGCTTCGGCCTTGGCGGCGGCGGTGACGTTGACCACCGCGCTCAACACGTCGTAGTCGACCTCGACCAACTCGGCGGCGTTCTTGGCTTGCTCTAAAGTTTCGGCGACTACCATCGCCACGTGGTCTCCCACATAGCGCACCTTGTCCAAAGCGAGGATCGGGTGCGGTGGCTCTTTCATGGGTGAGCCGTCGGTGCTGGTGATAAGCCAGCCGCAGGGCAACCCGTTGATCTTGGCATCCGCCACGTCTTGGCCGACCAACACACCGACCACGCCCGGAGCGGCCTTGGCGGCGCGGGTGTTCACGCTCTTGATGCGCGCATGCGCATGCGGCGAACGCACGAAGACAGCGTAGGTCTGACTGGCGATGTTGATGTCGTCGGTGTACTGCCCGCCACCGGTCAAAAACCGATAGTCTTCTTTGCGACGAATGGAAGCGCCAATGTTAGGCAGGTTGATGAAGTCGGATGCACCCATGGGTTTACTCCAGAAAAAATATCAAACGCGAATGAACTGTCTTGCAAAAATTCAGCGAATCTATTGATTCAGTGTCAGCCGTCTGCTGACTTAGACGGCCGCCATGGCCGCAGCGCCTTGTTGGACTGCCTTGACGATATTTTGGTAACCCGTGCAGCGGCAGATATTGCCCTCTAAGAGCTCGCGAATTTCGACGTCGCTGGCTGTGGGGTGGTTTTTGCACAAGTCCACCGCGCTCATGACCATGCCGGGCGTGCAAAAACCGCATTGCAAACCGTGACAATCTTTGAATGCCGCCTGCATCGGGTGCATGGTGCCGTCGACCGCAGCCAAGCCTTCGATGGTGGTGATGTCTGCGCCTGCAGCCTGCGCTGCCAGCATGTTGCAGGACTTCACCGCGCGACCGTTCAGGATGACCGTGCAGGCGCCGCACTGCGCGGTGTCGCAGCCAACATGGGTGCCGGTGAGTTTGAGCTGCTCGCGCAGCACCTGCACCAGCAACGTGTTTGGCGGCGTCTCAACGCTCTGCGCTTTGCCGTTGACTTTGAATTGAACTTGCATCGACTTAACTCCGTGTTGGGAAATCGGTATTGATGAGGGCAGAAAAAAGAAACGAAACCTATTGTTGGATCTCACTTCGTTCTGGTGTCTAGGTTAAACCCTAGTGAGCTAGCCAATCCTATGATAAATATAAAAGGAACCGGTTGAAACAAAAAGCCGCCCGCCAAGCTCAACCTTAGTCAAGCGTCCTGTTTCAATCAATGCTTGTGGTCGTGTGGCATCTCAGCCGCAGGCGCAGCCATTGCCACCGGCACGATCAACTCAAGTTGACTGACGATGCCGGCTGCATTTTTGAAGCGCAAGGTCACCGGCACGGTACTGTCCTTCGACAACGGCCGCTTCAGGTCCATCAGCATCACGTGATAACTACCCGGCTTGAGCTGCACCGTCTTGCCCGCAGGGAGTTCCAACGCCGGGACTGGGCGCATTCTCATGACGTCGCCCTCCATTTTCATTTCATGCACTTGGGCCACGCCGGCCACAGGCGACGTGACACCCACCAGACGCGTGCCTTCGGTGGCCGTGATGTTCATGAAAGCGCCCGTCCCTTGCTGACCCTGCACGGTGGCGCGCGCCCAAGCACCGTCCACTTTGACCGCCGCAGGCTGGGCCCAAGTCAAGCTGGCGGTCAGCACCAGGCTGGTTAAGAAAAGAGTGCGCACAGGGCGCAAATGAGTGGCAATAGACATGGGGAAATCCTTTGAACTTTAAAAATGTGAAGGTGATATCGCGCGGACAGTGATACAGCTCAATGTTGATGCTCAGCGCCTGCGGTGGGCATCAGCTCCAACAGTGCCGCGGGTGATTTCAAGTCCGACCCTTTTTGTCCGGCTTTGGGCGTTTCGTTCCAATCGATCCGACCTTGCTCACAGACCTGACTCACCGACCAATACATCGGTCCGGCTTGGGCTGGCAAGCGCGCCTGCAGGGCAAACTCATCGTAATAGCTGTTTGGCAAATAGTCGGCAGGCGTTTTCGCTGTCCAGCTGATGCGTGACACCTCGTCGGTGATCGTACGGCCATGGTCGTCATAAGGCGTCGCCAACTTGTCGCGCTGAATCTCAATCGTCCAACCGGCTTTGGGCATGGGCTTGGCACCCTGAACGCCGGCCGGAATGATCACTGTGATCTGCTGAATCGGCGAGTTACCGCAGCCATGCCCGACCTTGAAGTTGGCTTTGTAATAACTACCAGCGTTAGCCACTTGGTATTCCAGCGTGATGTGCGCGGCAGCCGGGCCGGCGACCAGCGTCAGCGAAGCCAGCAAGGGGGCAGCCAAGGGACAACGGCCAACCACACACGCGGCGGCCTTAAAAATAGATTTCATAAGTAAAACTCAGGGGCGACGCTGTGAGTCAGCGCGATGGGTGATAAGGAGCGAAACAGGAGAGTTCAGCTCAGTACCGGTGGACCACGGCTGAAAGGTAGGCCGCTGACGATGACCGCCCTGTTGCTGGGCGACATGCGCAGCGCGAGTTCATAGGAAAAGACGGGGGCTTGGGTAAAGCCGACGAGTGGCGGCAGTGCCAGTCCGGAGGACGCGCACAAGCTGCAGTGTCCGCTTTGATGCAATGAAGCCGGCTCGCCCGGCTGCAAGCCATCCATCACTGGTTCGGCATAGCAAAGGCCGCCGAGCTTGCCGCTGCCAACATCTTGCGCCAGCAACGAAACGGGTGCGCTCAACGCCGACAGCACGGCGAGAAAACTCAACCAAGCTGCAAAGCGTTGCCACAAGGGGCGAAGAGATGGGCGTCTGGACACAGTCGAAAATTATAGGCAGACCCGCACACCTGCAGGCAATCAGCGCGTCGCGTTCGGAAAGAACAGCTGCTGACCATTGATTTTGTAGTTCGCGATGACGGCTTGTCCCGCGGCCGAAGTGACCCAATCAGCAAACTTTTGTGCCTCAACGACTTGGGTCTTCGGGTGCTTGGCCGGGTTGACCACCAGTACGCCGTATTGGTTGAACAAACGCTTGTCGCCCTCGACCAGCACAGCCAGGTTGGCGCGATTTTTAAAGGCCAGCCAGGTGCCGCGATCGGCCAGCACATAGGCGTCGACACTGGCCGCCATGTTCAGCGCTGGGCCCATGCCACAACCGCAAGCCTTGTAGCCAGAAAATGCGGGCGCATCGACGCCCGCCAGCTTCCAGTAGCGCAGTTCAGCCGCATGCGTGCCGCTCTTGTCACCCCGGGAAATGAAAGCGCCGTTGGCCTCCTCAAGTTTTTTCAGGCCTTGCAAAATGTCTTTGCCTTTGACGCCAGCGGGATCCGATACGGGACCAATCAACACAAAGTCGTTGTACATGACAGGTTCGCGCTTCAACACAAAGCCTTCGGCGACGATCTTTTCTTCGGCCACTTGGTCGTGCACGAAGAGCACGTCCGCGTCACCGCGTCGGCCCATGTCGATGGCCTGGCCTGTGCCCAGCGCAACCACTTTGACGTCAATGCCCGTGGTTTTTTTAAACGCTGGCAACAAGTGTGCAAAAAGACCCGACTGCTCTGTGGAGGTGGTCGACGCCATGACGATGGCAGGGCTTTGCGCCAGCGCCAATGCACCGCCCCAAGCCAAACCAGCCAGCAGCACGACTTTCGATACCTGTTGGGTCAGCCCCAAAAAGTTTAATTTTTTCATCCTAATTCCCCTTTTAAAAATTGGGCGGCTGCCGGCGGCAGAACCCCTCCGAAAAACGACTTCACCGGTGCGTCAGCCAAAACACGTCCGTGCTCCAGATAAATCACTCTGCTCGCCAGACGTTTCACTTGACCGAGGTTGTGGCTGCTAAAAATCAAGGTCATGCCGGCGTCTGCAAATTCAGCCATCAGCGATTCGACTTCGCGCTTGGCCGCAGGGTCCAGGCTGGCCGTGGGCTCGTCAAGTAAGAACACTTGCGGTTTCACAGCCCAGGCACGCGCCAACGCCAGCCGTTGCTGCTGACCTCCCGACAAGGTTTTTCCGGAACGTTGGGCCAGCGCGGCCAAGCCCACGCGCTCCAGCGCTGCCAAGGCCTGCGCCCGGGCAGCATGCCAACGCATGCCGCCCAGCCAGAGCCCCATCGCGACGTTGTTTTGCACACTGGTGCGCAACATATAGGGCCGCTGGAACAGCATCGCCTGACGCGCTGGCACAGGCCGCAGCAGGTGCCCGCTGGAAGCCGGCACCAATCCGTGCAGGTGCCGTAGCAACGTACTTTTACCGCTGCCGTTGGCCCCCACCAAAGCCACGCGTTCACCACGGCTAATGCTGAGCGTGCAATCAGTTAGCGCGTGGATACGGCCAAACTGCACACCCACCGCGTTCAGTTGGAACAAGATATCGGTCGACATCAACGTTGCCCTGCCTTGGCGATGACGGCATCAGTCGCCAATTCTGTCGGCCAAACGCCGCGTTCTTCACGGGCTTCGCGCCAGCGGCGGATGATTGAAATCAACACATTCAGCAGCAGCACCACCAGCAGCAGCAAGACGCCCAAAGCCAGCGCCAGAGGTAAATCACCCTTGCTGGTTTCGAGCGCAATGGCGGTGGTCATCACCCGCGTGAAGCCATCAATATTGCCGCCCACCACCATGACCGCGCCGACTTCTGAAATAGCCCGACCGAAGGCTGCGATCAAGACCGTCAACAAGGAGTAGCGCTCGTCCCAGAGCAGGATCAAACCGCGCCAGCCGATACCGGCGCCTAAAGACTGCAGCTGTTCACCATGCAACCGATCCGCGTCTTCAATGCTTTGTCGCACCAGCGCGGTGACAATGGGCAGCACCAGCACGGCCTGAGCCAAGACCATGGCCTTGAATGAAAACAGCCACCCCAAAAAACCCAAAGGTCCCGTGCGCGAGAGCAATAAATAGATCACCAGCCCGACCACCACGGATGGGAGCGCCAACGCAGTGTTAAGAAATGCCAGCACCACGCCGCGTCCAGCAAAGCGCGCGACGCCCAGCCATGCGCCGAGCAGCAAGCCCACACTGCACGCCAGCACGCACGCCAAAGCACTCACGGCCAAAGAACGCAGCACGATGCTGACGAGCAAAGGGTCAAGGGAGGTGATGAGGGAAAACGCCGTGACGACGCTGTCTTGGAATGTGTTCATGCGTTGATGCGCCTGCAAAGGCCTGCGCACTGTAGCCTAGTTGAAGTGCCCTTGTCGCGCACTGGTAGTCACGAGATATGAACCGTTTTACATAGCGCTTCACCCGTAATAAGACAAACAACACGGTCCTAGATAATCACCTCAGTCACCATGCACAAAGTCCAACTCTCCTACCAACTCTCTGCCGAGCGCAGTCCTGACGCGCTGATCCGCCATGCCCTGCTGGACCTGCTGCACGCGGTGCGCGAGCAAGGCTCGATTTCAGCGGCAGCACGCAGCCAAGGTCTGTCTTATCGCCACGTGTGGGGTGCGCTGAAAGCGGCCGAGCAGATGCTGGGCCGTGAGCTCATCATCTGGGAAAAAGGCCAGCGCGCCCAACTCACCGAGTTCGGCGAAAAGCTGTTGTGGGCTGAACGCCAAGCGCAAGCCCGACTGGCACCTCAAATCGAAGCGCTGCGGAGTGACATTGAACGCGCCTTTTCAATGGCCTTTGACGACAGCGCCCATGTGCTGGTGCTGTACGCCAGCCATGATGCGGCGCTGGCAGCCTTGCGCCAGAAGACATCGGCGCAAGGTTTGCACCTGGACATTCGCTTCATGGGGAGCGTGGACGCCATTGCAGCGCTGAATGCCGGGCGCTGTCTGATGGCCGGCTTTCACACCCTGGAGCGACCCGCCGTCAACTCTCTGGCCGCGCAAGCCTATCGCCGCCAGCTCAAGCCCGGCCTGCACAAACTGATTGGTTTTGCGCACCGCATGCAAGGTCTGATGGTCGCCAAAGGCAACCCGCATGGCATCACTGGTCTGAAAGACCTCAGCCGACCCGGCCTGCGCTATATCAACCGGGCCAGTGGCACCGGCACGCGGGTGCTGCTAGACGAACTGCTGGCCGACAACCAGATTGACCCGAGTGCGATCAACGGCTACGCCACACAAGAACCGTCGCACGCTGCGGTGGCCCAAGCCGTGGCCAGCGGTTCAGCCGACATGGGCTTGGGCATTGAAGCTGCGGCTCTTGAAAAAGGACTGGACTTCATTCCCTTGGTACGCGAGCGTTACCACTTGGTGTGCTTGAAGTCCGCGTTGTCGCAAGCCCCCGTACAAGCTTTGTTGCAGGTCTTGCAAAGCCCTGCTTGGCAAGCCGTCGTGGCGCAACTGCCCGGCTACAGCGTGGACGAGGCACAAAGCGGCCAAGTGCTGTCCCTGCGGGCGCATCTGCCGTGGTGGAGTTACCGTCGCGACAAAGCGTCAGCAGCTCAATAACTTAGAGCGAGCAAGAGCGAAAGCCGCAAAACACATCGTCACGTTCGGGCAAGTAAAAATTGCGGTATTTGGGCGATTTCATGCGCGCCCGCGTGGCGAAGGATCCGCCGCGCAAGACCTTGTGCGTGCCAAACCAAGGCTGTGAATAGTCTGCATACGGACCCGCTACAAAACCGGGGTACGGCTTGAACGTACTGCCCGTCCACTCCCACACATCGCCCCATTGAAAACCGCTTCGAGTCGCTGTGTGCGCCGCTATCTCCCACTCGACTTCAAACGGCAACCGACGGCCCGCCCAACGGCACCAAGCATCGGCCTCCCACCAACTCATGTGCATGGCCGGTTGATGGCCCAGCATGCGCAGTGGCTGACCGAAGCGGTTTTGCATCACGGCGCCACTGGCCACACCGATTTGATCGACATAACGCGGGCCGCGCCGGCCTTCGCTCTGGCTGGTGGACTGCAGCCAGTGCCAGCCAGCGTCGCTCCACAGTTCTTGACGGTCATAGCCTCCGTCGCTGACAAACTCGACAAACTGCGCCCAACTCACCGGCTGCGCATCGATCTCAAACGCCGGCACGCGCACCTCATGCGCGTCCATTTCATTGTCAAATGTGAAGCCAGCACCGCCTGCAGGGCTGCCCAACTGCCAGTGGCAAGCAGGGACCCACAGAGGCTCACGCAGGGTCATCGGCTTGGACGCAAAAGCTTGCACCAAGGGCTTGCCCAGCGTCATCCCCAAGGTCTGAGCGGTCATCACCATCGCTTCTGCGTGCATGTCTTCGTGAAACAGGCAGAGACGATAAAAATACAGCGCGTCCTCGGTCTCATCAGCACGCTCAAGCAACTCCAACGTGCTTTCCAGCGTATTCAGCAAGTAAGCGCGGCAGGCATTGACGTCTGGCAGATCAAGCGACCAACGCGCGTCATGCGGCACCTGCGATGAATCCCACCAGCGGTCAGCGCCGGCTTCTTTCGAAGGCAGACGCGGCCCTGCAGGATCGCATCGAGCGCCCTGGCTGCGCTGCAAGTTGCGGCCAATCCAATGCTCCTGAAACCAAGCCACATGGCCCAGCTCCCACAGCGGGGGATTCAGCGTCGACAACATCGGCACGACAAAATCAGCCGCTTCCAGTGCGCTTTGAAACTGCGAAAAGAGGCGCAGCGTGTGGTTGCGCGCATCCATCAGGGCCAGCGACAACATGTCACGGCCGGCTTCGCGGATCTTGAAAGAATCTAACAAGCCAGTGCTCGCAGTTGAGATGTCAGGGGGGAAAACATTCGAAAGATCATAGTGCGATCTTCGCGTCGCCTTGTGCGCAGCGAAAGCAGGACAATGTGGCAATTCCATCTGTCCGAACGTCCGAATTTCAGAAAGCCTCCCGATGACTGCCAGCCTCACACCATTAAAGCCTTTGACACCGACTGCTCCGCCACGTTTGACCAGCCTCTCGCATGGCGGCGGCTGTGGCTGCAAAATCGCGCCGGGTGTGCTCAGTGAAATTCTGAAAAACACCAGTCAAATGGTGATTCCCCCGCAGCTGCTGGTGGGGATTGAGACCGCTGACGATGCTGCCGTTTACCTGCTCAATGACGAGCAGGCACTGATTGCCACCACCGACTTCTTCATGCCGATCGTCGACGACCCCTATGACTTTGGCCGGATCGCCGCCACCAACGCCATCAGCGACGTCTACGCCATGGGCGGCACGCCGATCATGGCGCTGGCACTGGTCGGCATGCCGATCAATGTGCTGCCGCTGGACACCATTGGCTCGATCTTGCGCGGGGGCCAGGATGTTTGCCGCGATGCGGGCATCCCGATTGCCGGCGGCCACACAATTGATTCAGTCGAACCGATTTACGGCCTGGTGGTGCTCGGTCTGGTGCATCCGTCGCGGGTCAAGAAAAACTCAGGCGCACAGGCCGGTGACGTGGTGATTTTGGGCAAGCCGGTGGGCGTTGGCATCTTGTCGGCCGCACTGAAAAAAGAAGCGCTCGACGCCGAAGGCTACGCCCGCATGATCGCCGTCACCACGCAACTGAACAAGCCCGGGATTGAACTGGCACGCATGGACGGCGTGCATGCATTGACCGACATCACCGGTTTTGGCCTGGCCGGCCATGGTCTTGAACTGGCCCGCGCCGCCCAACTGAAAATGCAGCTTGATTTGGCAGACATTCCCCTGCTACCTGGCGTGCTGGCCCTGGCCGAGGCCGGCATGGTCACCGGTGCCTCCGGTCGAAACTGGGAGGCTTATGGTCACGAGGTGACCTTGCCTGCAAGCATCAGCCCGGCACAGCAGGCTTTGCTGTCTGACCCGCAAACCAGTGGCGGACTGCTGGTGACCTGTGCATCCGAAACGGCCGAGGAAGTCTTGGCCTGCTTTCACAGCCAAGGTTTTCTTGACGCCCGCGTCATTGGCAAAATGACGACCGGCAGCGGTATCGAAATCCTGTAAGCCAGCTGCGGACTGTCGCCCTGTAAAATCTTGTCCGCACCAAAACGCATTCGGCACGACTTGCGCCGACTGTTGGCCCGCTTTTTCGGCCCCCCTTGATCCATTTTTCTGGACACCCTATGCGCGCCTTACTCAAGTTTTCCCAAGCTGTGGACTGGCTCAATGCCCAGATCGGCAAGTACGCGATTTGGCTCATTTTTGCCGCCGCGGCCATCAGCGCCATCAACGCGATTGTGCGCAAGGTCTTTGACGCCAGCTCCAATGCTTACTTGGAAGCCCAGTGGTATTTGTTCGCTTGGTCCTTTCTTGTGGCCGCCGGCTATACATTGCTACACCGCGAACATGTGCGCATCGACGTGCTGAATAGCCATCTGTCTAAGCGCGCGCAAGTGTGGGTCGACATCATCGGTTTCGCCTTTTTCCTGACGCCCCTTTGCATGGTCGTGCTGTATCTAGGCACCCCGCTGGCCATCCAGATGTACCAGTCGGGCGAGACGTCCGGTAACTCCGGTGGCCTGATACGATGGCCTGTCTGGGCCGCCATGCCCGTCGGCTTTGCACTGCTGATGCTGCAGGGCTGGTCAGAAATCATCAAACGTATCGCTTTCCTGCAAGGTCAAGGTCCGGACCCGATGGGCCGACTCGCCGAAACGTCGGCCGAAGAAGACCTGGCCGAAGTCCTGCGCGCCAGAGCAGCCGCCGACACCCTTGAAGCCAGCGCCGCAAGCAACGCTGCCCCCCAACGCTAAGCGGCCGGAACGAATCACCATGGAATTCCTCATCACCAATTTCGCCCCGATCATGTTCGTGGGCTTGATCCTTTTTCTGCTGCTGGGCTTCCCGGTGGCTTTCAGCCTAGGCGCCTGCGGACTGTTCTTCGGTTTGATCGGCATCGAAATGGGCGTGTTTCCCTCGTCCGTGATCGCTTGGCTGCCGCAACGTCTGATCGGCATCATGGCCAACGACACCTTGCTGGCCGTGCCCTTCTTCACTTTGATGGGACTGATCCTGGAGCGCAGCGGCATGGCCGAGGATCTGCTGGACACCATCGGCCAAGTCTTCGGCCCGATGCGCGGTGGTCTGGCCATTGCGGTGATTTTGGTGGGTGCCCTGCTGGCAGCCACCACCGGCGTGGTCGCTGCCTCAGTCATCTCCATGGGCTTGATTTCACTGCCGATCATGCTGCGCTACGGCTATGACCGACCACTGACGGCCGGCGTGATTGCCGCATCCGGCACCTTGGCGCAGATCATTCCGCCCTCGCTGGTGCTGATCATCATGGCCGACCAGCTGGGCCGCAGCGTCGGCGACATGTACAAGGGCGCTTTCCTGCCCGGCTTCATGTTGATGGGGATGTACGTGCTGTACGTCGTGCTGTTGGCAGTCTTCAAGCCTGAACGTGTGCCAGCGCTACCGCTAGAGGCGCGTACCTTCCGTGAACCCGATGGCGGCGGCGGTTACGGTTCGCTGGTCGTGCTGACCACGCTGTCAGCCGCCGTGTCCGTCTTCCTCGCCAAGAATATGGAAGCCGTTCACACTTGGTTTGAAGGCGAGCAAGTCACGTTCGTCGCGACGGACGAAAAAGTCGTGGTCGCCCTCTGCGCTGGCGTGTTTTTGGCACTGCTCATCGCGCTGGTCAACCGGGGCGCCAAACTCGGCCTGCTCTCGCGCCTAGCCGAACGTGTGACCTTTGTGCTGATTCCGCCACTGCTGCTGATCTTCCTGGTGTTGGGCACTATTTTCTTGGGCGTGGCGACACCGACCGAGGGCGGTGCCATGGGGGCCATGGGCGCCTTGATCATGGGCTGGGCGCGCAAACGGTTGGACATGAAACTGCTGAAGCAGTCGCTGGCGTCCACCACCCGACTGTCCAGCTTCGTGATGTTCATCCTGGTGGGTGCCACCGTGTTCAGCCTTGTGTTCCAAGCCGCCGACGGACCGAAGTGGGTCGAGCACCTGTTGACGGACCTGCCAGGGGGCCAAGTTGGCTTTCTGATCCTGGTCAACGTCATGATCTTTTTTCTGGCCTTCTTCCTCGACTACTTTGAACTGTCCTTCATCGTGGTGCCCTTGCTGGCGCCGGTGGCCAACAAGCTGGGCATCGACCTGATCTGGTTCGGCGTGCTGCTGGCGGTGAACATGCAGACCTCGTTCATGCACCCGCCGTTTGGCTTTGCGCTGTTTTACCTGCGATCGGTCGCCCCGGACAAACCTTTTCTTGACCGCGTGACCCAGAAAATCATGCAACCGGTCACCACCATGCAGATCTACAAAGGTGCCATTCCCTTTGTGCTGATTCAGATCACCATGGTCGGTCTCCTGATTGCATTTCCGCAGCTGGTCACGGGCAGCCTGGACAAGAAAGAGGTTTACAACCTAGAGAACATCGGCCAGCAAATGCGGGACACGCTGGCGGATACAGAGAATCCCTACGACACGGCACCGGCCCCCAGCGATACGCCTGCCACCGCCAGTAAGGCGGAACCCGAGCCGCAGAATGCCACACCTGAAGATGACCCCATGAAGGCCATGCAGGAAGCACTCAAAAGTCAAGGTAAAAAATAGCCCCCTCACTGTTTGCCAAGCCACAAAAAAACCGCCTCGAGGGGCGGTTTTTTTGTGCCTGCCCATGAAGGGCAGAACAACTCAAACTCAGATTTTCACCGTGCTCATGTACTGGTTGAACGGGTACTCGGAAAAGCGGTTCCACAAGATTTGGTCACGCTGGAAAGCGCGCATGTCTTGGCTGATCTTCTTGAATTCAGGTGACTTGGCTTCGTGCTCGGCGAAGACTTCCATCGACGACTTGAAGCCAGCGTCCATGACAGCTTTTGGAAAAGCCTTGAGCTGGGTCTTTTCGGCCACCAGCTTCTTCAACGCAATCGGGTTGTAAGCATCGTACTTGGCCGTCATGTCGCGTGCGGCCACCACCGTGGCTGCGTCAAGGATCGCCTTGTTCTCATCCGACAGCTTGGCGTAGGCCTTGTTGTTGATGAAGAACTCGAGGTCGGCGCCGCCTTCCCACCAGCCAGGATAGTAGTAAAACGGTGCCACTTTGTTGAAGCCCAATTTGGCATCGTCGTAAGGACCAACGAACTCGGCAGCGTCCAGCGTGCCTTTTTCGAGGGCTTGGTACACGTCACCACCCGGCATGTTTTGCGCCACCACGCCCAGCTTGGCCATGGCCTCACCGAACAAGCCGCCACCGAGACGCATTTTCAGACCCTTGAGGTCGTCAACGGTTTTGATTTCTTTACGGTACCAGCCACCCATTTGCGTGCCGGTGTTGCCAGCGCTGGCAGTGTGAAAGTTGTATTGGGCAAAAAAGGCGTCAAGCAACTTGCGGCCATTGCCGTATTGTTTCCAAGAGTCGTTCTGACGAGCCGTCAGGCCGAAAGGCACTGCGCAGCTGAAAGCAAAAATCGGGCTCTTGCCAGTGAAATAATAAGACGCTGTCTGCGCCATTTCGATGGTGTCACCCTGCAGTGCATCCACCACGCCAAAAGCGGGCATCAACTCGCCGGCAGGGTGAACCGAAATTTCAAACTTACCGCCAGACAATGCCTTGACGGTTTTCGAGAGCATTTCCGCACTGCCAAAAATAGTGTCTAGGGACTTCGGAAAACTCGACGACAGACGCCAGCGGACAGCGGCTTGCGCGTGAACAGCAGGTGCCATGCCTGCGGCGAGGACGCCCGCAATTCCGGCATTTTTGATAAGTGAGCGACGATCCATGATGGGACTCTCCTGAAAGTTGATTTGTAAAAATGCCCTGAAACACGGCAGGTTCAGCGGGGGGATTATTGCATTTTCTGCACCTTAATTGACCCCGCTATTACCCCTAGACAGCTCCTCGAAGCGGACTTGAACTAAGCGCTTCTTTCGATCACGGCATGAACGTCATGCGCGTGAATTGACTCGTGGTTGACCACTTCGACGCGGTAACTGCCAATCCGCGCATCAGCGGCCACAGCGGCAGCAACGTCACGAATCAGGTCCTCAACGAATTTTGGGTTGGCATAGGCGTGCTCAGTCACCCACTTTTCGTCTGGGCGTTTCAGCAAACCCCACAATTCACTGGACGCGTTGTCTTCAGCAAAACGTACCAACTCAGTCCAGTCAAGGCCACCCTGCGGCGCACGCAACTCGGCACGCAAGGTGATGTGGGAACGCTGGTTGTGCGCACCGTCGTCGGAGACTTCTTTGGAGCACGGGCACAAAGACTTGACAGGCACCATGGCTTGCATGGTCAGGCGGTTGACGCCGCCCTGGCGCTCTGCGATCCAAGTACCGTCGTACTCCATCAGGCTTTGCAAACCGGAGACCGGTGCGGACTTGCGCACAAAGAATGGAAAGCTCACTTCGATACGCCCAGCGTCAGCTTCCAGCAGCACCAGCAGCGTCATGATTTCGGAGCTCAACGTGTCCGCCGTCAGCACCACGCCTGACAGGTCCAAGGCTTCAAGCCAAGCGATCAGGCGCGACATATGTGCGCCTTTTTGGTCAGCTGCCAATGACACGTCCAGCGTCCAAGTGCCGACCGTTGACTGCGCCTTGCCGCCCACCAAGACGCGCAGCGGGTAGCGCAGTGACTTGATGCCCACGCGTTGAATCGGCATCGCGCGCAGATCGCGTCGGCCTTGAACATCAGGCATGGGGTTCAGATCAGGTTTCATGTTCATAGTCATCAAAGTCAAGCCACTGATTTCAAGGCCACCGTGGCTGCGCAGCTTTGCACCAACGCGCTAAAGCGAGTGTTGATCGACGCTTCAATGCCCGTTGCGTCGAGCCCCTGTGTGGCCAGCAGAACAGCCGGGTCGCCGTGCTCGGTGAACTCATCTTTCAGACCGAGTTGCAGCAACGGTTTGAGCACGCCGGCTTGCTGCAGCGCCTCGCTGACGGCACTGCCAGCACCGCCCATCAAGCAACCTTCTTCGACCGTCACCAGCGCTTCATGTGAGGCCGCAACCTCGAGCAACAGCGCTACATCCAAAGGCTTAACCCAACGCATGTTGACGACGCTGGCACCGAGCTTTTCAGCGGCAGCCAAGGCCGGGTGCAGCAGCGTGCCAAAAGCCAAGATAGCGATGCCCGAACCTTCACGACGAATTTCACCGCGGCCGAAGGGCAGCGACGCTAGACTGGCTTCTGTGGCAACGCCCGCACCTGCACCGCGCGGGTAGCGCACGGCCACCGGATGGTCTTGCTCAAAGGCCGTTGTCAGCAACTTGCGGCACTCGTTTTCATCGGCTGGGCAGGCGATGCTCATGTTGGGAATGCAGCGCAAGAAAGCGATGTCATAAGCCCCCGCGTGAGTGGCACCGTCAGCGCCCACCAGACCTGCGCGGTCGAGCGCAAACACCACGGGCAAATTTTGCAAGGCAACGTCGTGAATCAACTGGTCGTAACCACGCTGCAAAAATGTCGAGTAAATCGCGACAACCGGCTTGAGGCCTTCGCAGGCCATGCCGGCGGCGAACGTGACTGCGTGTTGTTCGGCAATACCAACGTCGTAATAGCGTTCAGGAAAACGCTGATGAAACGCCAGCATGCCCGAGCCTTCACGCATGGCTGGCGTGATGCCGACCAGCCGCTTGTCTTGCTCGGCCATGTCGCACAACCAGCGGCCAAAAACCTGCGTGAAGGTCTGTTTGGCGGGTGCGGTGGCTTTTTGCAAACCCAGCGCCGGGTCGAACTTGCCGGGGCCGTGGTAGGCCACTGGATCGGCTTCGGCCAGCTTGTAACCTTGCCCTTTTTTGGTCACCACGTGCAGGAATTGCGGTCCTTTGAGATGCCGAATATTCTCCAGCGTAGGGATCAGCGAATCTAGGTCGTGGCCGTCAATCGGGCCGATGTAGTTGAAGCCAAAATTCTCGAACAACGTGGCCGGCACGATCATGCCCTTGGCATGCGTCTCTAGCCGCTTGGCCAGCTCAAACAAGGGCGGAGCACCTTTGAGAACTTGCTTGCCCACGTTCTTGGCTGCGGCGTAAAACTGACCACTCATGAGCTGCGCCAAGTAGCGGTTCAGCGCACCCACGGGCGGGCTGATGCTCATGTCGTTGTCGTTCAGGACGACCAGCAAATTGCAGTCGCAAACGCCGGCGTTGTTCATGGCTTCAAAAGCCATGCCGGCGCTCATCGCACCGTCACCAATGATCGCCACGGCGTGGCGGTCTTCACCCTTTTGCTTGGCCGCCATGGCCATGCCAAGCGCGGCAGAAATCGAAGTCGACGAATGCGCCGTGCCGAAAGTGTCGTACTCGCTTTCACTGCGCCGCGGAAAGCCGGACAAACCACCCTCTTGACGCAAACTGTCCATGCGGTCACGCCGGCCCGTCAGGATCTTGTGCGGATAAGTTTGATGGCCCACGTCCCAGACCAGTCGGTCGTCGGGCGTGTTGAAAACATAGTGCAGCGCCACCGTGAGTTCGACCGTCCCCAGATTGGAACTAAGGTGACCGCCGGTGCGCGAAACGCTGTCTAGCAAGTAAGCACGCAGCTCATCGGCAACCCGTGGCAGCTGCGTGCGAGGTAGTCGCCGCAAGTCGGCCGGGCTATTGATGGTTTCAAGCAATTGGTACATCTATGGAGATCCTGTGAGGGTGCTGTGACGACGGCGAGTCAGAAGCCGCGGTTGACCAGCATCTCGGCCAGCGCCTGCAAGGCGGCCGTGTTGTGGAGTCCGCCTGCGCGCAGACTCGCCTGCGATTGCGACAGGAGCTCTTGCGCGTAATTTTGGGACGCGCGCAAACCCATCAAAGAGACAAAGGTGGGTTTGTCCTGCGCTGCGTCTTTGCCGGCGGTCTTGCCCAAGGTGCCCGAGTCGGCAACCACATCCAGCACGTCATCGACCACCTGAAAAGCCAGACCAATGGACGCACCATAGTCGCTCAAAGCCTGCTGCGCTGCGGCGGTCGGGGTGCCGCAAGCGGCGCCGATCAACACACTGGCTTGCAGCAAGGCACCCGTTTTAAGTCGGTGCATGTCATGCAGTTGAGCAGACGAAATCGGCTTGCCAACACTGGCTAAATCAATCGCCTGACCACCGGCCATGCCGCGAGAGCCAGCGGCCTGTGCCAGCATGCGGCACAACACGGCCTGTGTGGCAGGACTGACAGAAGAGTCCTCGGGCGTCAGCAATTCAAAGGCCAGCGCCTGCAGCGCATCGCCAGCCAGTAGCGCCTGCGCTTCACCAAACTTGACGTGCACCGTGGGCTTACCGCGCCGCAGCACATCGTTGTCCATGCAGGGCATGTCGTCATGCACCAACGAATAAGCGTGGATCAACTCCACTGCGCAGGCCGCACGCAGCGCCGCCTCAGGGTTACCGCCAACGGCTTCACAAGCTGCCATCACCAGCAACGGGCGCAGACGCTTGCCGCCATCAAGCACGGCGTAGCGCATGGCGTCACCCAAACCAGCAGGCGCAGGGCACGTCTCGGGGCAGGCGACCCAACGCGTCAGAGCGGCTTCGACCGTGTGGAGTTGCTGTGACGTCCAAACGGACAGCTCGAAAGCGTGCATGTTCGATGAATTCAAAAGGGATTAGTCCTGCGCCCAAGGCTTGAGCTCAGTGCCCTCCAGAACCTTGATCTGGTTTTCGACCGCCTCGAGCTTGTCGCGACAAAACTTGAGCAGCTGAGCGCCGCGCTGATAACCGGTCAACAACTGATCCAGCGGCATCTGCCCGCCTTCGAGTTGCATCACCAGTGTTTCAAGTTCGGCCAGCGCAGTCTCGTAATGAACGGGCGCGGCGGCAAGCGGCTCGGAGGGGTTCTCGGTGTTCACGGTGGTGGCAGTCGGTTTTCTCATAGGGGCAGGGTTCTGAATTGGGCCTGATTTTAGGCGTTTGCCTCTTGGCCGGAATCAAACCACGCGGGAACCGCGCCAGACAAGGGTGAATAGGGTTGGCGAAAGGTGCGGTAGGTACAATCAAAAATGCTTTTTCCGGGTTCTTTACCCGCCCTTCGCTCTCTTCACACGCCCTCAATGTCCCCAACGCGCATGCCTGATCCAAGCCTTCGTTTGCTGCAGGCTACCAGCCAGCTGCCTATCTCGAGCTATTTTGACCCGGGCCTCTACGCGCGGGAGCAGCAAAAGCTGTTCGCTAAAGGACCCCGCTACCTTGGCCACGAGTTAGCCGTGCCGAATCTTGGTGACTACTACACGCTGCCCCATGAGGGCGAGGGCCGGGCGCTGGTGCGCAACGCGTCGGGCATTGAACTGATCTCCAACGTTTGCCGGCACAGGCAAGCCACCATGCTGCAAGGCCGTGGCAACACCGGCAGCAACATCGTCTGCCCACTGCACCGCTGGACTTACAACATCGCCGGCGAACTGATCGGCGCACCGCATTTTGAGATTGACCCGTGCCTGAACTTGAATCGCTACAAAACCACCACCTGGAACGGTCTGGTCTTTGAAGACAACGGACGCGACATCGCCGCTGAGATGGCCGGCCTGAGCTCGATGGCCGACCTTGACTTCACCGGCTACCAGTTGGACAAAGTGCATCTGCACGAGTGCAACTACAACTGGAAAACCTTCATCGAGGTCTACCTTGAGGACTACCACGTCGGGCCCTTTCATCCTGGCTTGGGCGGCTTTGTCACCACTGACGACCTGCGCTGGGAGTTAGCCAAAAATTATTCGGTGCAAACGGTGGGGGTCTCAGACAAGCTCGGCAAGCCCGGCACCGACGTCTACAAAAAATGGCATGACGTGGTGCTGCAATACCGCAGCGGTGCCGCCCCCAAGTACGGCGCGATCTGGCTCACGTGCTATCCGCACGTGATGGTCGAGTGGTACCCGCATGCGCTGGTCGTCAGCACGCTGCACCCGCAAGGGCCGGGCAAGACGCTGAATGTGGTGGAGTTTTTCTACCCTGAAGAAATCTGCGCTTTTGAGCGTGAGTTCATTGAGGCACAACAGGCCGCCTACATGGAAACCTGCGTTGAAGACGACGAAATTGCGCTGCGCATGGACGCTGGCCGGCTGGCCCTGATGCAACGTGGAGACAACGAATTTGGCCCTTACCAAAGCCCGATGGAAGACGGCATGCAGCACTTTCACGAGTGGTATCGCCGCGAAATGGGCGCTAGCAAAACGACGCAGATGATCTAAACCTGTTGAAAGAGATTGGCATGTATACCGTCCTGATGTCCGTTGATGAATTGAGAGCATTGCAAAGCGGCGCCCAGCGCTTCATGATTTTTGACTGCAGCTTTGAGTTGACCCAGCCTGCCGCAGGAGCGCAGCAATACGCCCAAACGCACATCGCGGGCGCAATTTACGCAGACCTCAACGGCGCGCTGAGTGCGCTTCACATGCCGGAAGTTGGGGGTCATGCGGCCTCAGGCGGACGCCATCCGCTCCCGAGTCGGGAGCGCTTCGCCACCTGGCTGTCGAGCATCGGTTTTGCCAACGACATGCAGGCCGTGGTCTACGACCGCAATGGCGCGAACTATTGCGGCCGGCTGTGGTGGATGCTGAAATGGGCCGGCCACGACGCCGTGGCCGTGCTCGACGGTGGCCTGCAAGCTTGGCAAGCCGCCGGCGGTTCGGTGGGATCGGGCGATGAACCAGCGCACGTGCAGTCAATTTTTTTACTGAGCGAGCCGAAAGCCCGCTTGGTCGATACAGCTACGGTAGAACAGCGTCTCGGCCGGCCCGAACAAACACTGATCGATGCACGGGCGACGCCGCGCTTCAGGGGCGAGGTCGAGCCGCTGGACCCCATAGCCGGTCACATTCCGGGCGCACTGAACCGCCCTTTCGTCCAAAACATCGGGCCCGATGGCAAGTTCAAGCCTGCAGAACTATTGCGAGCTGAATTGACCGCCTTGCTCGGTCAGCGTGACCCCGCCACGGTGGTGCACCATTGCGGCAGCGGCGTCAGCGCCCTGCCGAATATGCTGGCGATGGAGATCGCCGGGCTCGGTGGTAGCGCTCTGTACGCAGGCAGTTGGAGCGAGTGGTGTAGTGACCCGGCCCGGCCTGTCGCACAGGGCTGAGCCCGTGTCGACCCAGCAGCCTTACCAGTTGTATTTGCTTGAATGCGCAGACGGCACTCTCTACACCGGCGTGGCGCTCGACGTGGTGGAGCGCTTCATTAAACATCTGTTGGGCTTGGGTGCGGCCTACACCCGGTCACATCCACCGCGGCGGGTGCTGGCTTGCCGCGGCTACCCGAGCAAGGGCGACGCGCTGCGTGCAGAGTACGCGCTCAAGCAACTACCGAGAAACCAAAAGTTGGAATTTTTCAATCCGGACGAGCGACTTCTGGATGCTGTCCTCCCCGTCTTAGGAGGGTGCCATGGTTAATGACTGCTGTGCGTCAGGCCACTGGCCAGGGTCACCATCCCCATGCCAACCGCTAGCCAAATAATCTGTGCAGCGGTCTCGCGGGCGGACAGTTTTCTTTGCAATTGCGGGATCAAATCGGCTAACGCGACGTACAAAAAACTACCAGAGGCAATGGCCAAAAAGTACGGCAAATAAGCCTTCAGCTCGGCCACCAAAAAGTAGCCCACCAAACCGCCCATGGCCGTCAATGCGCCAGCGAGCGAGACCTTCAAAAAGGCCATCCGCCGGTTGTCGCTGGACTGTCGGAGCACAGCCAAGTCACCCATGTGGTGTGGTACCTCATGCATCAGCACGGCCAGCGCTGCGACCACACCGAGTCGCATGTCGGCCACAAAAGCCGAGGCGATCAGCACGCCGTCACCAAAGCAATGAACGCTGTCACCCGTCAGGATGGCCCAACTGCCGCCAGGGTGGTGCTGATGGCCCGCATGCTCGTGATGATGCGCATGATGGTGCTCGTGACCGTGGTGCCAGAGTTCGGCCTTGTCGAGTAAAAAGAAAAAAATCAAACCGCCCAACAAGGTCGAAAACAGTTGATCGGGCCCGACCTGGCTTTCAAAAGCTTCCGGCAACAAATGCATGAAGGCCGTGGCCAGTAAGGCGCCGGCAGCCAAGCTGAGCATGTGCTGGGTGTAGCGCGCCAAAATACCAAAGCCCAGCAACGCAGCCAGCCAGACACTGCCCACTCCGGCCATCAGCGTCGCCACGAGGATTGCCAACAAAGTCATATAAACGCCAATCCCCAAGAGCCGGTAGGCCCTTATTCAATCTTGAAGTGCCCAGCCAATCAAGAGCGATCGGCTGGGCGATGGGGAACTATTATCCCGCGTCCGTACGCGTCCTTTAGTCGACGCCTTGGGACTTGAACCAAGCAAGGGTTCGTTTAAAGCCGTCTTGCGCGGCCTCGGCGCGGTAGCTCGGGCGGTAGTCGGCATGAAAAGCGTGTCCAACACCGGGATAGACCACGAATTCGCAAGCCTTGGCGGACACATTGCCGGCACTGCCCGCAGCGGCCAGTGCCGCCTTCATCTGGTTGACGGTGTCGATTGGAATGCCACTGTCTTGGCCGCCATACAGACCAAGCACCGGCGCTTTTTGCGTCGCCGCCAGCGCCAACGGATGCGTTGGATTGATCGCTGAAGACTCACCCACTAAGCGTCCATACCAAGCCACACCGGCCTTGATCTTGCTGCTTTGCTGTGCGTACAACCACGTGATGCGACCACCCCAGCAGAAGCCATTGATAGCCACTTTTTGAATGTTGCCACCATGCTGAGCGGCCCAATTCACAGCGCCGTCCAGATCGGCCATGACTTGCGCATCCGATGTTTTGCCGACCACCTCAGACATGAGTTTGGCCATCTCGCTGTAAGCGCCTGGGTCGCCCTGGCGCGCAAACAATTCAGGTGCAATCGCCAGATAGCCGGCACGTGCAAAGCGGCGGGCGGTGTCGGCGATGTATTCGTGCACACCAAAAATCTCATGAATGACCAGCACCACCGGCAGGTTGGTTTTACCAGCAGGGGCGGCGAAGAAAGCCGGCACCTTGAAGCCGTTGACTTCATACATGATCTCGCCCGTGGTCAAACCTTCTGAGGAGGTTTTGATCGCCGTCTGCGCCATCAGTGGCATCGCGGCAGCCGCATAGCCCACGCCCAAGGCGGCTTTCAGCGCAGTGCGGCGACTCGCGCCAGCCTCGGTCGACTGCCCGGGCAGCAGCGCATCGAAATCTTTTCTTTGGTCTTGGTTCAGCATGAGGGAATCCTTGAAGTCATCAAAAGGGATGGCGGGATGGCCAAAGTCAGCTTGGCAGTTTAGCCAGTCAAACGCCGGCTGGCCAGCCACAAAGCGTTACGGTCGAGTGCCCTCGAAGGTCATTCAATGCGCCTGCTCCCAATTGGGCCCAAAGCCGATCTCGGCCAGCAGCGGTGCTTTGAGTTGCGCCACACCGGCCATGAGGCGGGGGATTTCGGTGCGCACCCACTCTTGCTCGGCCAGCGGCACTTCGAACACCAGTTCGTCATGCACCTGCATGATCATCTTGGTGCCACGGCCTTCAGCGTCCAGCACCTGCTGCACCTTGACCATGCTGAGCTTAATGAGGTCGGCCGCAGTGCCCTGCATGGGCGCATTGATGGCGGCGCGCTCGGCACCGCTGCGGCGCGGCCCGTTGGGGGAATTGATCTCCGGCAAATACAAGCGCCGGCCAAACACGGTCTCGACATAACCCTTGCTTTTGGCCGATAGTTTGGTTTCATCCATGTAAGTTTTGACGCCCGGGTAGCGCTGAAAATACTTGTCGATGTAGGCAGCTGCCGCCTTGGTTTCAATCCCCAGATTGCGCGCCAAGCCATAGCTGCTCATGCCGTAAATCAGGCCGAAATTAATCACCTTGGCATAACGCCGCTGCTCACTGCTAACTTGCTCCAGCGCCACACCAAAAACCTCAGCGGCGGTCGCACGGTGCACGTCCAAACCGTCATTGAAGGCGCGCAGCAAGGCTTCGTCTTCGCTGATGTGCGCCATGATGCGTAGCTCGATTTGCGAGTAGTCGGCGCTGGCAATCACGCAACCGGGCGCGGCCACAAAGGCTTCGCGCACGCGCCGGCCTTCGGCGGTTTTAACCGGGATGTTTTGCAAGTTGGGGTCGGTGCTCGACAAGCGGCCGGTGACCGCCACGGCCTGCGCGTAATGCGTGTGCACCCTGCCCGTGCGCGGATGCGCCAGTTGTGCCAGTTTGTCGGTGTACGTGCCCTTGAGTTTGGACAGGCCGCGGTGCTCCAGAATCTTCGCCGGCAGCGGGTAATCTTCAGCGAGTTTTTCCAGCACTTCTTCGTCGGTGCTGGGAGCGCCGGTGGCAGTTTTCTTGACCACGGGAAGCCCGAGCTTGGTGAAGAAAATCTCTCCAATCTGTTTGGGAGAACTGAGATTGAAAGGCTGGCCGGCGAGCGCATGCGCCTCGGTTTCAAGCTGCACAATACGCGCGCCCAATTCGCCGCTTTGTTTGGCCAGCATCGGGCCGTCAATCAACACACCGTTGCGCTCAATCCGGTACAGGCCTTCGCTGCTCTGGATTTCCAGCTCATAGATAAAGCGCAGTTTGTCGTTGGCTTGCAACTGTGGCCAGAGCACACGGTGCACGTCAATAGTTTGGTCCGAGTCTTCGCACGAGTACTCAGACGCCTTGGCAATCTCGACTTGGTTGAACTTGATCTGGCTGGCGCCTTTGCCGCAGAGGTCTTCGTAATTGATACCGCTGCGCCCCACATGGCGTTCGGCCAAGCTTGCCAGCCCGTGCGGTTTGTTCACTTCCAGCACATAGCTTTGCAGCATCGTGTCGTGCTGGTAGCCCTGCACTTCAATGTCGTGGTTGGCGAACACATGGCGGTCGTATTTGATGTTTTGGCCGAGCTTGGCGCGGGCCGGATTTTCAAGCCAGGGCTTCAGCCGCGCCAGCACCTCGCCCATCGGTAGTTGTTCGGGCACGCTCGGATCGCCAGCGTAGTCGTGCGCCAACGGAATGTAGGCGGCTGCACCAGGCGCGACGCTGAAACTCAGGCCGACAATTTGCGCCCGCATCTCGTCGAGCGAATTGGTTTCGGTGTCGACCGCCGCCAGCTCGGCAACTTCAAGCGTCGCCAGCAACGCGTCAAACGCCGGCCAACTCAAGATCGTGTCGTAGTGCAAATTTGTCGCACGCTCGGCCAACGGCTTGTCCAAAAACGCAGGCTCGTCAAACAGACTGAGCCCGCCACTCGACGGCTTGGCTTTGGCATGACGGCCATCTGGCCCGCCGACCATTTCAGGCGGCGTGTTCTGAATGTCAATGCTTTTGACCAAGCCCTTGAAGCCAAAACGCTTGTAAAAATCTTGCAAAGGCTCCGTCTGTTGAGCGCCCATGGGAATGGCGTCGAGCGCCGGCAAGCCGTCGATGTGCGCAGCCAGGTCGCAGTCGGTTTTGATGGTCAACAACTCGCGGCCACGCGGCAACCAGTCCAGCGACTTGCGCAGGTTCTCGCCAACCACGCCTTTGATGTCGGCAGCATGCGCTACCAGCGCATCGAGTGAGCCGTATTCGAGCAGCCACTTGACGGCGGTTTTAGGGCCGACCTTGGGCACACCCGGCACGTTGTCGACGGTGTCGCCGACCAAGGTTTGGTAGTCGATCATGAGCCGCGGCGGCACGCCAAACTCAGACTCGACACCCGCCAAGTCACGGCGTCTGTCGTTCATGGTGTCGATCACGGTCACGTGTTCATCGACCAGTTGGCTAAGGTCTTTGTCGCCGCTGGAAATGATGACCTCAATGCCCTGCTTTGAGGCCATGCAGGACAGTGTGCCGATCACGTCGTCGGCCTCGACGCCCGGCACATTCAGCACCTTCCAGCCCATCAGTGCGACCAGCTCGTGAATCGCCTCGACTTGGCTGCGCAGGTCATCCGGCATGGGTGAACGCTGGGCTTTGTACTCGGGGTAGAGCGCATCGCGAAAAGTCGGGCCCTTGGCGTCAAAAACGCAAGCCGCGTAATCGGCCCGCACGTCTTTGCGCAGCTTTTGCATCATGTTGATCATGCCGCGAATAGCACCGGTTGCCGGGCTGGTCGGGTCACCGGCCACCACGCGCAAATCAGGCATGGCGTGAAAGGCGCGGTAGAGGTAGCTGGAGCCATCGACCAGCAGCAAGGTTTTTTTATCAGTACTCATGCGGGCCAATTGTCCGGTAAATTTGACCCGCCCTGCCGCCTACAATGCGGCATGAAACACCGTACCTGCTCCCTCTTGCTGGCCGCCCTGGTGGTTTTTTGCGGCGCTCCGGCAGCCGCTCAGACGCCTGCTGATGCGCCGGAGACTGCCAAGCCAGCAGGACGTCCAGACCCGACCATCCAGCGCATTCACAACCAAGACGCTGGTTCGCGCATTGACGAGTTGCGTGTCGGTGGTGAAACCCAGAGCATCACAGTGCAGCCAGCAGCCAATGTCCCAGCCTACGAGGTCAAACCCATCGATGCGTCCCGCAGTGGCGGCGGCGCCGAATCGGGCACGGCTGGTTCACGCTTCTGGAACATCCTGAAGTTTTAAGCACCCGAGCTGCCGCCGCTGGTTTTTTTCTTTATTGATTCCCCGAATTTCAGGTTTCAGCATGGCTGTTTTCACCGAAGTCTCGCATGACGAGGCTGCTTCATTTTTACAAGCGTTGGGCCTCGGGAAGTTGCAGTCCATCAAGGGTTGCGCCGGTGGTATTGAAAACACCAATTACTTTGTAGACACTGACCAAGGTGACTTCGTGCTGACGTTGTTTGAACGGCTGACGTTCGAGCAGTTGCCCTTTTACCTGCAGCTGATGAAGCATCTGGCCGAGCGCGGTATTCCGGTGCCCGACCCGCAGGACGCGCCGGATGCTCCCGTTGTTCTGGTCAAGCCCCGCAAAGGTGCAGCAGCCAAGCCAATCGCACTCACCGACGTGCGGCCGGGCGACATCTTGCACAGCCTCAAAGGCAAACCCGCAGCCGTAGTGAACAAACTTCGCGGCAGCAGCGAACTAAACCCCCAACCGGCGCACTGCGCCGCGGTCGGTGACATGCTGGCGCGTATGCATCTAGCCGGACGCGACTTCGACATGCAGCAGCCGAACTTGCGTGGCCTCGCATGGTGGAACGAGACTGTGCCGGTGGTGCTGCCGCACCTCACGCCGGATCAACGCACGCTGATCTTGGGTGAGTTGGCATTTCAAAATCATATCGCTGAATCATCGGCCTATCAGTCGCTGCCGCGTGGCCCGATTCACGCAGACCTGTTTCGCGACAACGTCATGTTTGACGCAGACAGTGCAGGCGGACACAGCTACCAACTCACCGGATTTTTCGACTTTTACTTTGCCGGTTGTGACACTTTTTTGTTTGACATCGCTGTCTGCCTGAACGACTGGTGCATTGACCTAACCACCGGTGAAAACGATTCGGAACGCACTGATGCCTTTCTCAACGCATACCAAGCAGTGCGCCCACTGACGGCTCAAGAGCGCCAACTACTGCCGGCCATGCTGCGTGCTGGAGCGCTGCGCTTTTGGACCTCGCGTTTATGGGACTTTCACTTGCCGCGTGATGCCGCAGTGCTCAAAGCGCATGATCCAGAACACTTTGAACGCGTGCTGCGACAGTGCATTTTGCAACCCTACAGCTTGCCGGCTTAACGTTGACTTGAAGCCGCTTTTGTCCATTCTTACCCGACACTGATCACATGAAACTCAACATTGTTCCTGCCCGCACCGGGGCCACTTGGGTCAAGCTGGGAATCCGGACTTTTTTCAAGCAACCACTGGCGATGTCTGGACTTTTTTTCATGTTCATGGCGCTGTTGTCCGTTGCCTCACTGCTGCCCTTTGTCGGCAGCGCGCTGGCGCTGGCGCTGCTGCCCGCGGCCACGCTGGGCCTGATGGCTGCGACCAAAGAAGCCAACCGGGGCAAGTTCCCCATGCCGTCGATTTTGATCAGCGCATTTCGGGCCGGCCAGCAACGCAAACAAGCCATGATGGTTCTGGGTGCGCTCTACGCCGTCGGCTTTTTGGGGCTGATGGGTGTCACGGCTCTGATTGACGGCGGACAATTTGCCAAGCTCTACTTGGTCGGCGGCAAGATCACTGAAGAAATGGTTCTGCAGGGCGACTTCCAGACCGCCATGTGGGTCGCGCTTGTACTTTATCTGCCCCTGTCGCTGCTGTTTTGGCATGCCCCGGCGCTGGTCCATTGGCATGGCGTTTCGCCAGGGAAAAGTCTCTTCTTCAGTTTCATGGCCTGCTACAAAAACTTCGGTGCGCTGACGGTGTTCGGCCTGCTCTGGATAGGTTTATTCATGGCCATGGGCTTACTGGTCACCTTGATAGCCGCCCTGCTCGACAACCCGGGCTTTGCCGGCATCGCCATGTTTCCCGCGGCGATGCTGATGGTGTCGATGTTCTTCACCTCGCTTTACTTCACGTTTGAGGGCAGCTTTGTGGCGGACCCAGATCCATCTGAGGAACCGGCTCATTCGGTCGATATCAACGCTTGAAATGGCGTCCATCAAGGCCAATAAAGAAGTTGAACCACCACTCACCCAACTGCATTCAAAATAGACCCTCACTTTCTATCTACCTAGGAGACTCGTATGCGCGCTAACAGCATTTTGCAGACCATTGGCAACACGCCACACGTTCGAATCAACCGCTTGTTTGGCCCGCAGGCAAATGTCTGGATCAAGTCAGAGCGCAGCAACCCGGGTGGCTCGATCAAAGACCGCATTGCGCTGGCCATGGTTGAGGCAGCTGAAAAAAGCGGCCAACTGAAACCCGGTGCCACCATCATCGAGCCCACCTCCGGCAACACCGGTGTCGGCTTGGCCATGGTCGCTGCCGTCAAGGGCTACAAATTGATTCTGGTCATGCCCGACAGCATGTCGGTCGAGCGCCGCCGTTTGATGCTGGCCTATGGTGCCAGCTTTGACCTCACGCCGCGTGAAAAAGGCATGAAAGGCGCCATCGCCCGCGCCCAAGAACTGGCCGCCGCCACGCCTAACGCCTGGGTGCCGCAGCAGTTTGACAACCCGGCCAATATCGAGGTGCATGCGCGCACCACGGCGCTTGAAATTTTGGCCGATTTCCCGGACGGCCTAGACGCCATCATCACCGGTGTTGGCACGGGCGGCCACCTCAGCGGCGTGGCACAAGTGCTGAAGGCCAAATGGCCGCAGCTCAAAGTGTTTGCGGTGGAACCGACCCAAAGCCCCGTGATCAGCGGTGGCGCACCGGCGCCGCACCCGATTCAAGGCATTGGTGCCGGCTTTATCCCGAAAAACCTGCTGGTCGATTTACTCGACGGCGTGATACAGGTGGACGCTGAGCCAGCCCGTGAAATGGCCCGTCGCAGCGCCCGCGAAGAAGGCATGCTGGTCGGCATTTCAAGTGGCGCCACCTTGGCTGCTATCGCTCAAAAACTGCCGGAGTTGCCAGCCGACGCCAAAGTGCTGGGCTTTAACTACGACACCGGCGAGCGTTACTTTTCAGTCGAAGGCTTCCTGCCGACTGAGTGAGTTGGTGTCGTGAGCCTCGGCTCAACTGACGATGGTCAGCTTGGCGACGCTCAGCGCCAGCCACTTGACGCCGTGACGCGTGAAGTTGATCTGGGCCCGGGCGTCGTCACCAACGCCTTCGAGCATCAACACCTTGCCTTCACCAAACTTGGCGTGAAAGACTTCCGTGCCCGCTTTGAGGCCATGCGCAGGCGCTTCGCGCTGAACAGGCACTGGCGGATTGGCAAAGCGCTCGCCCGCACCGCCCGTCCGCGACGCATAGGCCTTGGCAGCCCAGTCACCGCTGGAGCCTGAATTGCCAGCGCCCTGCCAGCCACCGCCGCCAGCGCGGCCCGCACTACCGAAACCAGACCCAAAGCCCTGATTTTTAGGCGTGATCCACTTCAGCGCAGCCTCGGGCAGTTCGTCAAAAAAGCGGCTTTTCAGGTGATACCGGGTTTGCCCATGCAGCATGCGCGTTTGTGAATGACTCAGGTAGAGTCGTTGTCGTGCCCGCGTGATGGCGACGTACATCAGGCGGCGTTCTTCTTCCACGCCGTCACGGTCGCTCATGGCGTTTTCGTGCGGGAACAAGCCTTCTTCAATGCCGGTGATGAAGACACAGTCGAACTCCAGCCCCTTGGAGGCGTGCACCGTCATGAGTTGCACCGCGTCTTGGCCGGCTTGTGCCTGGTTGTCGCCCGACTCCAGCGCGGCGTGGGTCAAAAAAGCCACCAAGGGCGACAGCGTTTCTCCGGTTTCAGCATCTGGCGCCGAGAAATCCAAGGGCTCGTCGAGCCGCGCGGCATTCACGTCCAAACCCTGGCTGGCAGGCGACTGGCTAATCGGATAACCGTGCTCGTCAATCGGCAAAGCCACGGCGTCGCGGCCGAAGCCTTCCATGCTGACAAAAGACTCGGCGGCGTTGATCAGCTCACCCAAATTTTCCAGCCGGTCCTGGCCTTCTTTTTCGAGTCGGTAATGTTCTTGGAGGCCGCTGTGCTGCAGTACCAACTCGATGATTTCACGCAGCGTGCAGCCGCTGGTTTGCTCGCGCAGCACATCGATCTTGGCGACAAAAGCGCCCAGGTTGGTCCCAGCCTTGCCGGTCACGGCACTCACCGCGTCGTTCATGGAACAACCCGACGCACGGGCGATGTCTTGCAACTGCTCGATGCTGCGCGCGCCGATGCCGCGCGGTGGGAAATTAACGACACGCAAAAAACTGGTGTCGTCGTTCGGGTTCTCCAGTAAGCGCAAGTACGCCAGCGCGTGCTTGATCTCGGCCCGTTCAAAAAACCGCAGACCGCCGTACACCCGGTATGGGATGCCGGCGTTGAACAGCGCGGTTTCCATCACCCGACTTTGTGCATTGCTTCGGTACAAGAGCGCGATTTCTTTGCGCAAGGTGCCGTCTCGCACCAGCTGTTTGACCTCATCTACAAACCACTGCGCTTCGGCGAAGTCGCTGGTTGCCTCGTAGACGCGCACCGGCTCGCCCGGGCCGGCTTCGGTGCGCAGGTTTTTGCCTAAGCGCTTGCTGTTGTGGCTGATGAGGTGATTCGCCGAATCCAAAATGTTGCCGAAGCTGCGGTAGTTGCGCTCCAGCTTGATTTGATGCTGAACATGGAACTCACGAACGAAGTCAGCCATGTTGCCGACGCGCGCGCCCCTGAAGGCGTAAATGCTTTGGTCGTCGTCACCCACAGCCACCACCGAACCGCCGGGCATCGCGTCTGCGCCTGCAGGGGCGTCGTCGCCCTGCCCAGCCAGCATCTTGATCCAAGCGTATTGCAGCTTGTTGGTGTCCTGAAACTCGTCAATCAGGATGTGGCGAAAACGTCGCTGGTAATGCTCGCGCACAGCCGGGTTGTCGCGCAGCAACTCGTAACTGCGCAGCATCAGCTCACCAAAATCGACCACGCCTTCGCGCTGGCATTGCTCTTCGTACAGCGCGTAAATCTCGGCCTTCTTGCGGCTTTCTTCGTCGCGCACGGGCACGTCTTTGGCGCGCTGGCCGTCTTCCTTGCAGGCGGCAATGAACCAGGCCAGTTGCTTAGGCGGAAAGCGTTCGTCATCGACGTTGAATTGTTTACACAAGCGCTTGATGGCCGAGAGCTGGTCTTGAGTGTCCAGAATCTGAAAGCTCTGCGGCAGATTCGCCATCTTGTAATGCGCCCGCAAAAAACGGTTGCACAGGCCGTGGAAAGTACCGATCCACATGCCGCGCACATTCACCGGCAACATGTCCGAGAGGCGAGCCATCATCTCCTTGGAGGCCTTGTTGGTGAAGGTGACGGCCAAAATCCCACCGGGCGACACCTGACCGGTTTGCAGCAGCCAAGCGATGCGCGTGGTCAGCACCCTCGTCTTGCCGGAACCGGCGCCGGCGAGGATGAGCGCATGCGTGTTTGGCAGCGTCACCGCGGCTAATTGCTCAGGATTTAGATTGTGGAGAAGGGGGGAGCTGGAGGCGGCATCTGCGAACATCCGTCCATTGTAGGAAGACCAGCGGCCATGCGCCGGAGCATATAGCGGTTATATGCAAGTCAGCCCAGCAGCCTGACATCAGCGGGCCTAGAATCAGTTACCGGGCCCAAGCAATTGCGCCCGGTTTTTTGTTTCTAGCGCAGTTCTCCGTTCTGCCGCCCGACATTAACCGGTGTGATCCAAGCGCCCATCAATGTGTCAAACAAACTGATGGAGAGCTTGGACCATGGAAATTTTTGACTACGACAACATCTTGCTGCTGCCGCGCAAATGCCGCGTCGAGAGTCGTTCGGAATGCGACGCCAGCGTGACCCTGGGCGGACGCAGTTTTCGTCTCCCGGTGGTGCCCGCCAACATGAAAACCGTGGTGGACGAATCCATCTGCGCATGGATGGCTGATAACGGCTACTTTTACGTCATGCACCGCTTTGATCTCGACAACGTCGAGTTCGTCAAGCGCATGAAAGCCCGCGGCAGTTACGCTTCGATCTCACTCGGCGTCAAGCCGCCCGACTATGCGACTGTCGATCAGTTAGTCGTCCTCGGTCTAGTGCCTGAGTACATCACCATTGACATCGCCCACGGCCATGCCGACAGCGTGAAAAATATGATCGCTTACCTGAAGGCAAAACTGCCGGCTTCGTTCGTGATTGCTGGCAACGTAGCCACACCTGAAGCCATCATTGACTTAGAGAACTGGGGTGCTGACGCCACCAAGGTGGGCATTGGCCCAGGCAAGGTGTGCATCACGAAAACGAAAACGGGTTTTGGTACGGGCGGCTGGCAGCTGTCGGCGCTGAAGTGGTGCGCGCGGGTGGCCACCAAACCGATCATTGCGGACGGCGGCATTCGCGAGCATGGCGACATTGCCAAGTCGATCCGCTTTGGCGCGACGATGGTGATGATTGGCTCGATGCTGGCCGGCCACGAAGAAAGCCCTGGCCAGACCGTCGTTGAAGACGGCAAGCGCTTCAAGGAGTACTACGGCAGCGCCTCCGACTTCAACAAGGGCGAGTACAAGCACGTTGAAGGCAAGCGTATCTTGGAGCCCATCAAGGGCACCCTGGCCGACACGCTGATCGAGATGGAGCAAGACGTGCAAAGCTCCATCAGCTACTCCGGCGGCACCCAACTGATGGACATCCGCAAGGTCAACTACGTGACGCTGGGCGGGGACAACGCTGGTGAGCATTTACTGATGTGAGGGGTTGAGGGCAGCACCCCTTAGATGGATGGCCGCGCTACGCTCGCCATGACGGCGTGGCTTGGTCAGGTCGGGTAAACCCGCTTGATGCCGTTAGTTCTCATTTGTATTCTGTATACAGAGTACAAATATGGCATCCCATCTCATCAAAATTGAATCCACGCCAGACTTGGTTGACCAGGTCTACCGCAGCTTGTTGGACGCCATCAGTGAGGGAACGCTGGCGCCGGGCAGCCGCATCACGCAGGAAGAAGTCGCCGAGCAATTGGCGGTGTCACGGCAGCCAGTTCTACTGGCGCTACGGCTGCTGAAAAAAGACGGCTTTGTGTTGGACGCGCCAGGACGTGGCCTGCTGGTGGCACCGCTGGACGGCGTCTGGCTAGGTCAGGTTTACCAAATCCGCTGCGCCCTCGATGCCTTGGCAGCACGACTCGCCGCCCAAGCACATGCAATCATAGACCCCGAGCTGATTCGTCAAGGCCGACTCGCCACCCACAGTCAAGATGTCAAAGCCATGATGGCCGCCGACGCAGACTTTCACAACGCGATTTATGCGGCATCCGGCAACCCGCTGATTGCCCAGAGTGCGCAGTTGCATTGGCAGCACATCCGCCGGGCCATGGGCGCCGTCTTGCAACTGTCGACCATGCGTGAATCCATCTGGGATGAACACGAAAAAATTGCCCATGCCATTGCAACCGGCGATGCAGAGCTGGCCGAATCGCTGAGTCGCCAGCACGGCGAAGACGCGAGCCGCAACTTAGCCCGACTGCTGGCCAGCGCCCAGCCCCAGCCGGCCGCACCGTGTGCGACCCAGACCCTTTCACCGAACCCCTAAAAGACCATCCCAAGGAGACAAGTCAATGAAGCTGACCCCTGAACAACTAGAGCAATTTGACCGTGACGGTTACCTGTTTTTTCCCGGCCTGTTCACACCGGAAGAAACCCAGACCCTGAACGATGCCGTGCCCGAGCTATACAGCCGACGCGAGGACTACAACATCCGCGAAAAAGGCAAAGAGGCGGTGCGCACCAACTTCGCCGCGCACATGTACAGCGAGCCTTTTGCCAAGCTCGGACGGCACCCTCGCATGATCGAACCCGTGCAAGACTTGCTCGGTGAAGAACTCTACATGCACCAGTTCAAGATCAACGGCAAGATGGCGTTTGAGGGCGATGTCTGGCAGTGGCACCAAGATTACGGCACCTGGCTGAACGATGACCAGATGCCGACCGAACGGGCGATGAACGTGGCCATTTTTTTGGACGATGTGACAGAGCACAACGGCCCACTGATGTTCATTCCGGGCAGCCATAAAAAAGGCGTGGTCGATGCCAAGCACGACCTGACCACCACCAGCTACCCGCTGTGGACGGTCGATAACGACTTGATCCGCCAACTGGTGCAGCGCGCCGGCGGCAAGGAAGGCGGCATCGTCAGCCCCAAAGGGCCGGCTGGCTCGATGATTTTGTTTCACTCCTGCTTGGTGCATGCATCGGGGAGCAACCTGTCACCGTTCAACCGCGTCAGCGTCTACCTCAGCTTGTGCGCGGTCAGCAACCACATTCGCCGCCACAAGCGCCCTGAATACATTGCGCACCGCGACTTCACACCGATCAGTTGCCTGCCCGACGACTGCTTGGTCAACAGCTACCCGGTCGACCTGCCGTGGAAAAACGGCGTCCCAGCCAGCGCCTTACAAACGTCGATGGACACCATCGAAGACGAACGCAAAGCCGCTTGAACCTCATCACCCATTTTTGACCCATGAACCTTTACACCAAACTCCAACAACGCGCAGCAGACAACAAACCGATCCGCATCGGCCTGATCGGTGCCGGCAAATTCGGCTCCATGTACTTGGCGCAAATTCCCAGAACGCCCGGCGTGCATTTGGTGGCCATTGCCGACCTGTCGCCCGACACGGCACGCGTGAACCTCGCCAGGGTCGGCTGGAAACCAGAGATGACGCAAGCCAAAACGGCGCAAGAAGCCATCAAAACTGGTGCGACCTGGATCACCGAAGACTGGCAAGCGGTGGTTTCCAATCCGTTGATCGACATCATTGTTGAATGCACCGGCAACCCGATTGCCGCTGTCGAACATTGCTTGAAGGCATTTGCGTACGGTAAGCATGTGGTCAACGTGACGGTGGAGGCCGACGCTTTTTGCGGCCCGCTGCTGGCACGCAAGGCAGCTGAAGCCGGTGTGGTTTATTCACTCGCCTTTGGAGATCAGCCCGCCTTAATTTGCGATCTGGTCGACTGGGCACGCACCTGCGGATTTCCTGTTGTCGCAGCCGGACGCGGCCACAAATGGTTGCCGCATTTTTCAGAATCGACACCCGAAACCGTTTGGGAGAACTACGGTTTGACACCCGAGCAAGCGGTGCGCGGCGGCCTGAACCCAAAGATGTTCAACAGCTTTCTGGATGGCTCGAAACCGTCAATCGAGTCCACCGCCGTGGCCAATGCCACAGGCTTGACGGTGCCAAGCAACGGCCTGCTCTACCCGCCCGCCAGCGTCGAAGACATTCCCTTCGTCACCCGGCCGATCAGCGAAGGCGGCGTGCTAGAGCGCAAGGGCATGGTCGAAGTCATTTCCTCGCTCGAAGCCAATGGTCGAAAAATTCCTTACGACATCCGAATGGGCGTCTGGGTCACGGTAGAAGCCGAGACCGATTACATCAAGAATTGCTTTGAAGAGTACAACGCGCACACCGACCCGAGCGGCCGTTACTTCACCCTGTACAAGCGCTGGCATTTGATCGGACTCGAAGTCGGCGTGTCCGTCGCCAGCGTTGCGCTGCGCGGCGAACCGACCGGTGTTGCCACCTGTTGGAACGCCGACGTGGTGGCAACCGCCAAACGCGATCTCCAGCCGGGCGACATGCTCGACGGCGAAGGCGGCTACACGGTCTGGGGCAAGCTGTTGCCAGCCGACACCTCCGTCAAAATGGGCGGCCTGCCGCTGGGTCTGGCGCACAACGTCAAGGTCGTGCGTGGCGTCAAAAAAGGCCAGAGCTTGACTTGGTCCGACGTGGCGATGGACACCTCGACATCGGCCTACAAAGTGCGCAATGAGATGGAAAACATGTTTGCGCCAGTGGTCAAAAAAGCCGCCTAATATTTCAGGCTGTCTTTTTGAGCAACTGCAAAGCCAGTGAGTGCAAGCGATGCTTGGGATCTGCCAGCGCGTCAACAATGCTGAAATGGTTCAGGCTGGGCAGAGCTTCGCTCACCGGCACGACCTTTTTGCCCCAGGCGATCTGGATCAACGCGTTGTGCCGCATAAATTCTGCGCTTTCATCAGCACCCGCCACGCTATAAAGCAGACCGTGACGCGGTGCTGGCAGCCACGCCGGACTGGCTTGCAACACCTGTGCGTGCGTCAAGCGCAGATCGTCCTTCACGAAAGGCGCATGCATCATCGACTCCAGCTCATACAAGCCTGAAATCGACAACGCATTTTTCACCAAATCGGCCGGTAAGTCGTCTGCCCACTGCGACCATTGGCATGTCAGCAGCATGGCTGCCAATTGACCACCGGCTGAGTGTCCAACCACAGTAATGCGATTGGGGTCACCGCCAAACTCAGCCACATGCCGGTAGGTCCAAGCCAACGCCTTGACCATCTGGAGTGTGATGTCGGGAATGCTCACTGCTGGGCACAGGTCGTAATTCGGCACCACCACGCAAGCACCGGCGGCGATCAGTGCCGGAGCCAAAAAAGACTGATCCGCCTTGTCTAGTGAGCGCCAATAACCCCCATGGATGAACACCAGCACGGGAGCGCCAGAACGAGTTGAAAGCTGGCTCCCGACTGCGGGAAATACATCGAGCCTTTCACCAGAACTCTCGCCGTAAGGCAGATCAATGTCACAGTCTTGATTTTGTCGCGCCAGACGAGAGCCGTCTGTCCAGCGGGCGAAATAACGCGCATGGTCCGGCACGAGTGCGCGGTTGTTGTACATGCGGTCTAGCCAGACCGGATCAAATAGTGCATTTGCTTTAGACATGCGGAGATTCCTTGAACGATTCAGATTGACATCTTGGCACAAGTGCTTTGATGTAAACATACATCGATATCAATCGCAATAAATCGAGGCATCTATTTCAAAAACAAATTGCATTGTGAATGCGTACTTTTTGCACATTTTATTTCCGGATTTTGCACAAGTGTTTTCCCTTAAACGACGCACAAGACCGCGTCCCAAAGCCTTCGGTTGGTAATAATCGAGCGATCAAGACCAAGGCGTATAACGACGCTATACAAGGAAACAAAATGAGTGATGTGACATGGACTGGCGGCATAGAACACTGGATTCACAAGGGTGATATTCGGCTCTTCATGTGGGAGAAAAAAGCCTCGCCTAAAGTGCCGCATGCCGGCACCATATTTTTTGTACACGGCTCGTCGATGGCCTCACAGCCGACCTTTGACCTGCATGTTCCGGGCCGCCCTTACTCATCCGCCATGGACTGGTTTTCTGACCACGGTTTTGACACCTGGACCATGGACAACGAAGGCTATGGCCGCTCTGACAAACACCGCAACATTAATTTTGATATCAGTAACGGCGCTGACGACTTGGCCGTCGGTAGCCAGTATATTTTGGATAAAACAGGTGCTACCTCCTTGCTGATGTATGGCATTTCATCGGGCGCTTTGAAAGCGGCACTCTTCACCGAGCGGCATCCGGAACGCGTCGCCAAGCTGGCGCTGGACGCTTTTGTTTGGACAGGTGAAGGCAGCCACACGCTGGAGCAACGCAAGAAAAAATTGCCTGAATTTCTGGCGCAGAATCGTCGTCCGATTGATCGAGATTTTGTTCATAGCATTTTCAAGCGCGACCACCCGGACACTACAGACCCTGTGACCGTCAACGCTTTTGCAGACGCCATCCTGACGCTGGACGACTCTATGCCCACGGGCACCTATGTCGACATGTGCTCCAAACTGCCGCTGCTGGATCCGAAGAAAATAACAGTCCCATCGATCATCTTGCGCGGCGAGTACGACGGCATTGCCGGCATGGATGATCTGATCGATTTTTACAAATTATTGCCCAACATGAACAAGCAGTTTAGCGTCATGCGCGGCATCTCACACGCCAGCTTCCAGCAAAAAAACTACATGATGGTCTATCACATCCTGAACAGTTTTTACACCATGCCAGAGCCTGCGTACAAGGGTTAACGGATGAAATTTTTTGCCAGATCACTCCTCGTTGTGGCACTCTGCGCAAGCTCATTCACGACGGCTCATGCCCAAGCCTATCCCAACAAACCGGTCAGGCTGGTGGTGCCGTTTGCGCCAGGCGGGTTCACAGATGTAGTTGCCCGCATCCTCAGTCAGCGCTTATCAATGGCGATGGGCCAGCAGTTCGTGATCGAAAACAAGGCTGGCGCCGGCTCTATCATCGGCACTGACTTTGTCGCCAAGTCGGCACCAGACGGCTACACCTTGGTCATGGTTTCGACCACCCACGTGATCAGCCCATGGATCTACAAAAGCATTCCCTATGATCCGCTGAAAAGTTTTACAGCTGTGAGCAAGCTGGTGGACTCGCCGTATGTGTTGCTCGTCAATCCCAAAGTTGCGGCCACCAATGTCAAGGAGTTCATCGCTCTGGCCAAGGCTGCGCCCGACACCATTCATTACGCATCATCAGGCAATGGCAGCTCTCAGCATTTAATGGGTGGCTTGTTTGTCGCCATGACTGGCGCACCTCTCAAACACGTTCCCTACAAAGGCAGCAGCGGCGCAGCCAATGACCTCGTAGCAGGTGTCGTCGAAAGCAGCTTTGCTGGGGTTCCGAATGCGCTGTCACAGGTGCCACAGGGGCGACTCCGCGCCTTGGCGGTGACCACGGCCAAGCGCATTCCACAACTGCCGGATGTGCCGACACTGCAAGAAGCCGGTGTGCCGGGCTACGAAGCCTCAGTCTGGCTGGCCCTGCTGGCACCTGCAGGAACGCCGCGTGAGATCGTCAACAAACTCAATGCAGAAATCGACAAGGCAATGAGTCATCCCGAAACCCGTGATGCACTTTACAAAGCGGGTGTCGAGGTGACGCACTCAACACCAGAAGCCATGAATGATTACATGGCCAAAGAAATGCTCCGTTGGGGCAAAGTCGTGAAAGACACTGGCATCAAGCTGGAGTGATGGCCCATAAAAAAGCCGCTGCTAACCTTTCGGTTGGCAGCGGCCTTTGAACTTGTCAAACCGACTGGGCAGTTAACCCAGGGTCAAACTCAGTCGCGTGCTAGCTTGGAAAATTTACCAGCCTTTTTTGCGGCATCGCGGGGCACGAAGACCTTGCCTGCTGGCTTAGCAAAGCCACCGGGCTTGCGAGCAGCAAAGTCAGGACGTGGTGCGAAACCTTCGTTGCGCGCGCCGAAGTTACGGTCTTCGCGGGGCGCAAAGCTGCGTTCTTCACGGGGAGCGAAGTTACCTCCACCGCCAAAATTTCCACCGTTGCCGCCGCCAAAGTTACCACCATGGCCGCCTTGACCGCCACCGAAGTTGCGGTCGTCAGGACGGCGCGGTGCGCGGTCTGCGAAGTTGCGATCACCAAAGCCATTGCCTTGTTGAGCCTGGAAAGGAGCGCGGTCATTGCCACGGTCACCACCACGGTCGTTGCGGTTGCCGCCGAAGCCGCCACCACCACCGAAACCGCCGCCAGCTGGCTTGCGACCTGCATAGCCACCACCACCACCGAAGCTGCGACCGCCACGGTCAGGACCGTTGCTGAAGTTGCCACGTGGACGCTCAGCGGCCGGGGCACGCTGTTGCGGCTCCAGACCGACAACAATGCTTGGCTTGAAAGTTTGGTGTGTGAACTGCTCGATTTCACCGATCTTGCGACGATCGCGGAACTCGGCAATCGTGATCGCCTGACCACTGCGACCCGCACGGCCGGTACGGCCGATACGGTGGGTGTAGTCTTCGGCTTTCATCGGCAGGCCGTAGTTGATCACGTGGGTGATCGTTGGGACGTCCAGACCACGGGCGGCGACGTCGGTAGCAACCAGAATTTGAACGCGTCCATCACGGAAAGCCATCAGACGGCGATTGCGCAAACCTTGGCTCAAAGCGCCATGCAGTGCCACGGCACTGAAGCCTTCTTGCACCAGATCATTGGCCAGGCCGTCGCACTCAACCTGCGTGCAGGCAAACACCACGGCTTGGTTGATGGTCGTGTCACGCAACCAGTGGTCCAGCAACTTGCGCTTGTGCGTCATGTTGTCAGCCCACAGCAATGACTGCGTGATGGAG